>JBKHVM010000014.1:0-44328 GCA_046570065.1 Bdellovibrionia bacterium | reverse complement strand
AAATCTTTCGAATGTCGTTTCAACTTCTTTGAGGGTTTTCTTGCTGATGACTCCAGTCTCGAATACATCATGACCCAAGCGCACAGGGGCTCGGATTTTTTTAAGAACTTTGAGGCGTTGGCCATCATGGGCGGCAATCAAAATACGAATCGCATTTGACCCAACATCGATGGCTGACAGAATCGTTTCCATTACCCTAGAATGTAACTTGCTATTCGATAAAGTTAAACTAGAATTCTTTTATATGACCAAGTTTTTTAACTTACTACTTTTTGTGTTGTTCTCTCCACTGACGTTATGGGCTCTCTCAGGAGAGATACATTTTACTGGTGAAATCAAGACGCTACCTACGGGGCAAAGATCTGAGAATTCATTTCAATTGGCATCAATCTCACTTCATGATGTGAAAGCTTTCCCTTCGGGAGCTGTCTTAGATTGGGATTTGCGGCTTCATCATTTTGAATTGTTATCGCCCGAAGAGACAAAACCAGCGCCTCAGTCGCATATTTTTTTGGATCTTGCTGAAAATCCAACTGCATTTTCAAGTTTTCAGGTGGGCTTAGTTCCTAACCCTATTAGCATGTGGTCAAGTCAAAATTGGCAAGCAGATAAGATGGGAACGGCTGGTTTTTCTTTTACAGATCGGTACGGTTATTTTCAGAATAGTGACTATGGCATTGCTTATTATGGTAGTTGGAGTGAGAGAGAGACAGGGCGCTGGGGCATAAGGCTTGTTAATGGTGAGGGTAGCAAAAAGCAAGAAGCCAGCACACAAAAGGATGTCCTGCTTTGGTTGCAGCAAGATTTAAACGATGGACAGACTTGGGCTTTTTCTTATACGCGAGGGCAATATGATTTCTATTCGGCACATTTAGGCAAGAAAGAGCGCTGGTGGTTCATGTGGCAGAAGCAGTGGCCCGAAAATTTGCAGCTTTCAATAGAGTTTTTTCAGGCTGTGGATCCAGCAAACGAAGTTAGCGATTATTTTGCTGAGAAAGTGGAATTGACTTCGGTTTTGGGAAGCTCTGTGGTGGGGCAAGGATTGAGTGTAGCTTTAACGACCTTACCGCAAGATCAGCTCCAGTATTTTTTGCGCTATGATCACCTGCGCCCTATCTGGGGAAAGGTGCTGAAGTTGGAGTTAAAGAACTACCTTGTAGGTTTGATTCAAGAGATCAGTCCAGGAATTCAATTTCTAGGTAGCTATGAGCATCAGACTTATTCTCAAGAGTATCGCTTGGGAGCACGAGAGAGTGGCCGTTTGATTTTGAGTTTGGCTGCTGCGTTTTAGTGTTAGGATTTTGTTAAGTAGAGAAGATTACTTTATTGACGCATGTCGCATGCGGTATAGAAGGCAGAGGAGGCTACTTGGAGCGTTCAATAGACTTGGTGATTGATGATTTAAAAAAGCTCATTCTTTCAATGGGTGGATATGTTGAAAAGGCGCTTTCTCAAGCCACTTTAGCCCTTATACATCGCCAAGTGGATCTGTTTAAAGAAGTTCATGAAATTGAAAAGAAAATCAATGAGGCCCACATTCAAGTTGATAATGCTTGTGTGAATATTCTAGCCAAACAAGGTCCTGTTGCTAAAGACTTACGCCTCATTTTGTCGATCATCAAAATCAATACAGATTTGGAGCGCATGGGTGATCAGTCTGTGAATATTGCTTTTACGGGTAAAGATTATTTGGAGCGTAGCTCAAGCACTTCTCTTAATGAGATTGCACGAATGACTGATATTGTGAAAACCATGGTCAGGGAGTCCCTTGATAGTTTTGTTAAAGGTGATGTCGAACAGGCCCGTCGCATTTTAGCTATGGACGACGAAGTGGATTTATTAAAGAATCGCGTTTTTGACACTCTTAAGGAGCATATGAAAACGGCTCCGCAAGATGTAGAAGCTAGTCTGGATTTAATTCTTGTAGCTCGAAATCTTGAGAGACTTGGAGACCATGCTACCAATATTGCAGAGGATGTGATCTATGCTTTTACCGGTAAAGACATCAGACACGGGGGAAATTTTGGCTGAAACGAGCTCTTCTATTCTTATTGTTGAAGATGAAGCTGAAATCAGAGAATTGATTGCTTTGCATCTTTTACGACAAGGATATCGAGTTCAAGAATGTGCTTCTGTTGAGGAAGCACAAACTCGTTTCAAAGACCTAAACTTTGATCTCTATGTTTTAGATTGGATGTTGCCTGGATCTAGCGGTGTGGATTACGTCAATCACTTGCGCAATCAGAAAATTGAAAGTCCGATCCTCATGGTGACGGCGAAGTCTGAACCTCAAGATATTGTCGAGGGGTTGGAGCGGGGAGCTGATGATTACGTCACGAAACCTTTCGAGCCTAGCATTCTATTGGCTCGAGTGAAGGCTCTTTTGCGTAGAAGACAGAGTCAGAGGGAGATGCCTTCTTCTCGAATGGAGTGGAAGGGTTTAGCAATCAACTTAGACACCTACGAGGTTGTTTTTCAGGGGGAAAATCTACATTTTACCCCTTCTGAGTTTAAACTGTTGGCAACGATGATGCAAAACAGAGGTAAAGTCTTGACCCGAGAACAGCTTATCGAGCAAATTCAGGGTGAAGGAATTAACGTTGTTGGCCGGACAGTAGATACCCATGTTTTTGGTCTTCGCAAAAAGTTAGGTTTGTGGGGAGACAATATCGAAACTATCAGAGGTGTCGGTTACCGCGTTAAAATGGATTAAATGAAAAGATGGCATCGTTTCCCGTGGCAAATTTTTTGGCGCTATTTCACGCTTCAAGTAATTCTATTTAACGTCATATTTCTTATTGTCGTAGCTATTTTAGATGCTCGCTACGAAAGTCTACCCTATTTATTTAATGAAGCACTACTAAACTTTTTTGTGATGAGTTTAGTAGTGAGTCTTATTTCTTCTTATATTTTCTCAAAACCATTGCACAGTTTGTTGCTCAAATCTCTTTCGTTGGTGAGTCAAACCGAGAGAAAAGAGATTGGTCCTATCGAACAGTATTTGTTTGATGAAGAGGTGGGAGAGTTTGGCGACTTAGAAAATACAATCAATCGCCTCATGCGCAAGCTCAATAAGAAACGAGATCAGCTCTTGCGAGAAAGAGAAGAAAATCAGGCGATTCTGACTTCCATTTCTGAGGGGATTGTCAGCATTAACAAAGAGGGAAAAGTACTTTTTTTTAACTCACGGTTTGCCACACAGTTTGTCGACCCTGTGCTGTTGAAAAAAGAAAGTGGTTTCACTCTCAGCGAAGCTATTCGAATACCAGAAATTTTAGAAATATTTGATAAAGCACGCGAAGAAAGTAAAGTTCAAAGAACGCTAATAAAAATTAATACCAGAGTAGATGCGCAACCTCGGTTTTTTGCAATTTCAGTTACACCGCTGAAGCGAAATGAAGTTGATGAGGTATATGGTTCAATCGGAATTATGCATGATATTACAGAAATTAAGAAAGCAGAGCAGATTCGAATTGAGTTTGTCGATAATGCCTCTCATGAGTTGCGTACTCCTCTCACGAGTATTAAAGGTTATGTTGACACTCTCAAGGCGGATATTGATGGTGGTCACTTTCAGCAAGCTCCAAAATTTTTAGAGATTATTCAGAGAAATACAAATCGCCTCATCGATCTAGTTAATGACTTGTTAACTCTTCGACAGCTTGAGAGTGTGGCAGAAATTCGTCGAGAAAAAATCAACCCTCTTCTGATTTCAGAGCAGGTTGTGGCTGAGCTTATGGTGCTTGCAAATGAAAAAAATCAGATGCTAAAAATCAGTGGCAATGCTCCTGATTTTTATGCTGATTCTAGAAAAGTAGAGCAAGTTTTACGCAATTTAATAAATAATGCCATCAAGTACACTCCTAGCGGCAAAACAATTGAAGTGTCTTGGCAGAAGGGCGAGCAGGGTGAGACCATTCTAAAAGTTTCTGACAATGGACCGGGGATCCCTGCAGAGCATTTGGATCGCCTTTTTGAAAGATTTTATCGGATCGATAAAGGGCGTACTCGTGATGCAGGTGGCACAGGTTTAGGTTTGGCCATCGTAAAACATATCATGCAAAGTCACGGAGGCTCAGTTTCTGTAAGTTCGGCTCCTGAAAGAGGCGCTGAATTTACATGCTTATTTCCAGAGAGTAAAAAATGATGAATGAAAAACAAAGTCATTTTGATGATTATTATTCAAAGATTTATGGAGAGCGCTGGTCAGATATTAAGTCAGCTTTGTTGATTAGAGAGAAACAAGTTGCCCGCGTGAATCTTTTTGCAACAGTTCCGCAGCATAATAGTTTTTCGCAACACTCTTTTTTACCAGAGTTAGTGGACTGTTTTTGGCAGACTACACCTCCTTATTTGCCTCAGCGAGCAGAGAATGATCTTTTGGATGTTTATGTGATGGATCCTGGCAGTGTATTTGTCGCACGAGCTCTTGAAGTTCAAGAAGGTGATCGAGTTTTAGATATGTGTGCTGCTCCTGGGGGGAAGACATTGATTTTAGCTCAGGCTCTCCGAGAGCAGGGAGAACTCCTTGCTAATGATTTATCTCCCGAAAGAAGAGAACGTCTTAAAAAAGTGATGCAGCAATATGTGCCACGGGAAATTCGTGAGCGCTTTTGGATTCGTGGTCAAGACGGTGTTCAATTTGGGCTTAAAGAACCCGAGAGTTTTGATCGTATTTTATTAGATGCACCTTGTTCGGGAGAACGCCATCTTTTGGAGAATGAAAAGGCTTTAAAGGAGTGGAGTCCTCGTCGCAGTGAACACTTGGCAACTCGTCAGTATGCCCTTCTGTCTGCTGCTTGGTTGGCGCTTAAGCCAGGGGGGAGATTAGTCTATTCTACTTGCACGATTTCTCCCCAAGAAAATGACCAAGTGATTGCTAAGTTGCTTAAAAAGAAGAAGGAAATGGTAGAAGTTGTTGATGTGCCTGTACCATTCTCTGGAGCAGAGAAGACAGAGCATGGCATTAGTTTTATGCCTGATAAAGTGGGCTTTGGCCCTTTGTATTACTCTGTTTTGATTAAGTCAGAAAAATGATGTTTGCGGAATTCTTCTAGAGTGAGAAAACCATAAGTTTTTTTGCGATACATTTCAAGAACTTCAGCTTCAATTTCTTCAAGTACCTCTTCCATAAACTCGAAAGGGATCAGGGCTTTTTCTAAGAGTTGTAGCATGTACTCTCTAGTGACTCTCTGGATAAACTCAGCGGCAGATTCGTGTAGGCAATGAGTTTCGCTCAATCGATTAAAAAATATGGTGTAAAGGCTTTCGTTTGTCATAGCTCATCTATCGGTGCCCTTTTGTGAAGCCTTAGCTTATTCATTGAAATTTAGACTCGCCTAATGGCAGAATGAAGCCCATGAAGGCATTAAACCAAGTCGAATTAAATACCTTAGTAGAGCACTTGAGTGAAGAGTTTGCAGGAGCTCAATTGCAGGATGTCTTGGTCAATGATCGTGGTTTGTTGTTGGAGTTTTATAAAAACCAATCGCTATGGCTCCTTTTAGATTTTAACCCAGTGGCCCCACTATTATTAGATTTTAAAGAAAGGCCCTACTTTGTAAAAGGGGCCAGTAAGCCTGTATCTTTGTTTTTAAAAGCCCATGGCGAGGATTTACTGTGGAAAGGTATCGAAATTCTCTCTGACTTTGGTCGAGTGGTGCGAGTCTATCTCGCCAATAAACAAAAAGTGTTAGAGATGGAAGTGCGTCTGATTCCTCGGCAAGCCAATTTGATCCTTAAAACAGAAGATAAAACTATAGCTTGGGCTAAACCTCGAGAGTTAGAAGTTCATCAGAGTGACTTTGTGGCCGGGCCCAATCGGGATGTGGTAGACCTACGAAATGAGTGGAAACAATCCATGAAGTCACCTCAGGCATCGACTCAAGCCGTGGATCCAGTGCAAGTGTGGGAAAAGAAGCGTGCCAAAGACATCGCCAAAAAGCGCAAAGCCATCGAAGAAATCCAAGACAAGCTGAACGATGAGCAATCTTCAAAGTGGCGAGAGTTGGGGGTTTGGTTACAGAGTGGAGCTGTAGGTGACAATCCTGCGCCTGAATTGTATCAGCAGCTTTCGGTGTACGATAAGTTGGGAGTGCAGTTAGAGAAAATATTTGCCAAAGTAAAACAAGCAGAAAACAAGAGAGCTGGGACATTAGAGCGGCTTAATATACTTAAAGATGAGATCTTAAAGCTGGAAAATGCTAAATATGCTCCTTCCACAAAAGTTGCAGGCAAAACTTCATTAGATTTGATGGCGGCCGCCAGTGCAAGGGGGCGAAAGTTAAATTTAAGTAGTGAAGCCGTAGCCTATCTTGGCAAATCTGCCGCAGATAATTTGGCATTGCTCAGAAAGGCCAAAGCTTGGGATTTGTGGGTTCATCTGCGAGATTACCCCAGCGCTCATGTCATCATTCATAAAAAAAAGGACCAAATTATTTCCCATGAAGAGTTTGAACAAGTAGCGCGGTGGTTGGCGAGGGAAACTCTCAGCCAAAAGATGCTCCAGTTGGGGCAAAAGATTGAAGTCATCGCTGTTGAGTGTCGTTTTGTTCGCCCCATAAAAGGGGATAAAGTGGGACGTGTGCAGTACCATTCTGAAAAATCAATTTTTGTCACTTTGTGACAATGTCATGACATTGACTGTATTTGGTGAGTTAATAAAATCTTTCTGAGAACTATGTTCGATCTTAAAAATCTTAAATGAAAACCTTAAAGAAAGGTGGTTAGTTGTGATAGAAGTCAAAGATTTGACCAAAGATTATGGCAATCGTCGGGCTATCAATCATCTCAACTTTAAAGTTGAAAAAGGAGATGTCGTTGGATTTTTAGGTCCTAATGGTGCCGGAAAATCTACTACCATGAAAATCATTACAGGTTTTATGGCTCCTACCAGTGGATCAGCTCTCGTTGCCGGTTATGATGTTTTTTCTGAACCTCTCGAAGTCAAAAAGAGAATTGGCTATTTGCCAGAAACTCCTCCAGTTTATGGCGAGATGTACGTCGAAGAGTATTTGCAGTATGTCGGCAAACTTAAAAAACTAGAAAGCAGTGCAATCCAAAAAGGCGTCAATGATGCTATTGAAAAGACAAACTTAGGCGAAGTCAGAGGTCGTTTGATTCAGCATCTTTCAAAAGGCTTCCGTCAACGTGTTGGTATTGCGCAAGCATTAGTTTCAGATCCTGAGGTTCTAATTTTAGATGAGCCTACAGTAGGATTGGATCCTAAACAGGTGGCAGAGATTAGAGAGCTTATCCAAGGTCTTAAAGGGCAGCATACAATTATTCTATCGACTCACATTCTTCCTGAAGTGCAAGCGACTTGCGAAAAGATTATCATCATCAATAAGGGTGAAATCGTGGCGCAAGACTCCATTCATCAATTGGAATTAATGGAACAAGGTAAAACCAAAATTAAAGTGCGCCTCCTGCAAGGGAATGCTGGTGTTGCAGCTTTAAAATCTGATATTTCTGGTGTTCTTGCTGTTGAGGCTGGGGCTACAGATAAAGATTGGTTCTTAGAGGTTAAAAGTGAAGATACTGTGATTTCTGAGGTTTCTAAATGGTTAGTGCAAAAGAATTTAGGCATAGTCGAATTTAGCCCAACTAAGCAAGATCTCGAAGATGTCTTCTTAAAGTTAACTTACGGAAAAGGAGAATAACATGGGTGGAGCACTTACAATCTTTAAAAAAGAATTTAAAGGTTTTTATCTTTCGCCAACTTTTTATGTTATTTGTTTTTTAATTTCTGTTGTCTTCAGTTGGGTATACCCCATTCAACTCAATCTTTTTGGTCAGTTATTGCAGAACTATGTGGCACAAACAGGAATGCCACAGCAGCAGTTGAACATACACTACGCAGTCTTCTTGCGCCAGCTGTCCTATTTAAACCTCTTAATGATCTTTGTGGTCCCAGCTTTGACCATGAAACTATTAGCTGAAGAAAAGAAGATGAGAACTTTTGATTTGCTTCTCACTTCTCCAGTGACTTCATTTGAAATTGTCTTGGGTAAATACTTAGCAGCACTGGGTGCAGTCGGTGGCTTAGTGTTTTTAGCTTTGTCTTATCCTTTAGCGACAAGAGCTTTTGCGCAATTCCAATGGGGACCATTGTTCATAGCCTTTATGGGAATCTTTTTGGTCGGCGCTGTGTATGCAGCCATGAACCTATTTGCTTCGAGTCTTACTGAAAGTGCACTCGTTGCTTATGTTATGAGTGTTATTTTTAACGTCTCTATTTGGTTTATAGGTATTGGTGCTGAAGTTGTAGATTCGGAATGGGCAAGAAAAGTTTTTGAGCATATTTCTCTTAATGCACATTTGTCCTCCTTGGTTGAGGGCACTATTCGCACCAATGGTCTTATTTTTATCTTTTCATTAATCAGTTTGTTTGTGTTTTTAAGTGAACGTGTTGTTGAAGCAAATCGTTGGAGATAAGTATGAGTAAGATTAGTAAAATTAGTTTTTTATTTGCAGGTCTCAGCTTAGTTTCGATGTCCCTGATTCGTTACATTTTAGGGGAGTGGGTTCCTTTCTGTTGGCTGGCTCTTGGCTTTTTTGTGTTCTTTACGGGTTTGGCTTTATTTATTGATAGAGCCTACTTTAAAAGCTTTTTCTCGATGAAGACGACACGCCAAGGTCTCAGCATGGGCTCCATGATCTTGTTGGTGTTTACGGCGCTTATTTTAATTAATATTTTAGGAGTTAGAAATTCTAAAGTATTTGATTTTTCTCTGGCGCAAGCAAACACACTGTCAGAGCAATCTATTCAGTTATTGAAAGGTCTTGATTCGGATCTTAAAGTGCTTTTTTTCTACAAAAAAGGAGTTGAGGGCAACGAAGAGAATCGTCGGCTTTTTAGAGAGCTGATTAAGAAGTATCAGGATCAGAGCCCTTTCGTAAAACTTGATTTTGTAGAGGTTAACGAAAGACCAGATTTGGCCAGCGAATACGGTGTTGATAAGGGAAGTGGTTTAGTCTTTCTGGATTATCAAGGACGCCGCAATCGTATTGAAAAAATTGATGAACAAGAATTAACTTCTGCTCTAGTTAAAGTCACAAGAAAAGAAGATAAAACAGTCTATTATGTGGTGGGGCATGGGGAACGCAATGCTGAAGACAACAAAGAGGCTACCGGAACAAATGCCTTAAAGCTCTTATTAGAAAACAATAGATATCGTTTCAAAGAGCTTCCGCTTCTTGAAAAACCGCAAATTCCAGAGGATGCCGCTTTAGTGATGATCGTCGGGCCTATCCGTCAATTTCAAGAGTTTGAGATAATTGCTATAGAAGATTATCTCAAGCGAGGAGGAAGTCTCTTTTTAGCATTGGAGTCGCAACAAACCACTGGTCTTGAGCGAGTATTGGGTGCCATGGGGCTGGTCTTGGAAAACAATTATGTCATGACGATTGTAAACACGGTCCTTGGAAAAGGAATTAACCAAGGCCCAACGGTCGCTAGTAATTTTAGCACTGCAAGCTCAATTACAAGGGCATTTCCTAAAAACGAAGCAGTTCTGTTCCGTTACCCAGCAAATATTAAAAAATTAACAGAGGCTAGATCTGATGTCAGTTTGACTGAAATCGTGCAGACAACTTCGAGCTCAATGGCCTTTACCAACCTTAATTTAACTGGCGAGGGGCCGACAGGGCCATTCACTCTAGGGATGGAAGTGAAGGGTAAATTTTTAGGCAGTGATAAAGAATTCGCTACGGTTATTTTTAGTGATGCAGATTTTGCTTCTAATCAACTGCTGTATCAGAATTTAAATCGTGATTTAGTGCTCAACTCCATCGCGTCTCTTGTAAAAGAAGAAAATCTTATAAGCATCACTCCTAAAGAGCCTATGGTCACACAGATGATGATGTCAGAGACCAAGTTTGGCCTTTTCTTGTTTGGTTTTGCAATACCAGTTCCCTTATTGTTGTTAGGTCTTAGCATTGGTCTTTGGTATAAAAGGAGAAATGCTTAATGAAACAGAAACAGTGGATTCTTTTGTTCGTAGTTTTGGCTTTAAGCGGATTTTTGGGCTGGGATTTTTGGTCTGAAAAAAAACAGGAAGCTCAAGAGAAATCGCAGAAGACCATTGTCCCATTTAAAATGGAACAAATTCAATCCTTCAAAATCATGAGTAAAAAAAATGATATCGAAGTGGTTCGTAGTACTCAGGGTTGGGACATTAAAAAACCAGTCGAAGATCAAGCGGATAACGAAGCTGTCGAGTCATTTGTCGCTGCTGCGGCAAATGATTCTATTGTTGATGTTGTCAGAGAGAGTGCTGTAGATTGGAGTCTTTATGATTTGATCGAGCCGGAAGGGCAGTTTGTATTCACTAATAATCAAGGCAGTGAGTTTAGAATTTCAGTTTCGGGAAAATCCAACTTTGAGGGGCATTATTTTGCGAGACTCAATGAAGAAGATCGTGTCGTAACAGTTAATGGAAACTGGTACCAGAGATCTCAGAAGTCTGTACTGGATTTTAGAGATCGTCGACTTTTTCGCGGTAAAATGGGTGGTATTCAAAAAGTTTCAGTTCAAAATAAAAGCGATAGTTTTGTTTTAGAAAATAAAGAAGGAACTTGGATTCTATCGGGACGGGACTCCGTGGTTTTAGATCAGAACCAAGTGAGAAGTGCCCTTCAGAGTTTAGTCGAAGTTAAGTTTAGTGAGATAAAAAATCACAGCGATATCACCAACGAAGAGAAAAAACAGTTTCAACTTCAGCAGCCTCACCTACAAGTGAACTTGAGTTTTGCAGAGGAAAGCTGGTCTTTGTTGGGTGGGCAGAACAAAGAAGGACTACAATTTGCACAAGTTTCAAACCCTCAATTTGCTGGACCGCTAGAGGGAGCTGGGTTAACTCAGTTTTGGAACTTAAAAGCAGAAGATTTGCGCGATAAAGGATTACCTTTTGCCTTTAAAAAAGAAGAGGTTTCAATATTAGAAGTGCAAACCAGACTTAAAAAAAGTCAGTTTAAACGAAATGGCAACCTCTGGGATTTAGTTGATAACTCTTCTGACTTAATAGTGCAGAGTGAAAAATTAAATCTTTTACTCAATAATCTACGTGATTCAAAAGTTTCCAAGTACTTAGGCAAGGGTGGTAACGAGAGCAGTTTAACAAATCGTATTTTGCTCAAAAATTCCGAAGGAAAAGAGTTATGGCAGATTGCTTGGCAAGAAAAAGGCGCAGGGCAAAGTTTTCTTGCTAAATCTTCAATTCATGATGAAATGTTTGAGTGGGGAAGCTCTGAAATTGAGAAGCTTAATTTAACAACATTGGCCACTGAGCCAGGGGCAAAGGAAAGTCCGTGAGTCAAAAGTTTCATATACAATCACCGACACGGGTAGATCTCGCAGGGGGCACATTAGATATGTGGCCCCTTTACAACTTTGTTCATGGTGCAAAAACAGTTAACGTCGCAATAGATATATATACAGAAGCCGCGTTAGAACCACGATCTGATAGCAAGATTATTTTTGAGTCTCCAGATCTCAAAGCCAGAATTGAGTATCAGAGCTTCCAAGAGGCCATGTCAGACCAATCAGGTGTTTGGGCTCTGAACCAATCGGTCATTCGCTTTTTTAAACCAGAGCAGGGCTTTCAGTTGATCACACGTTCACAGAGCCCAGTGGGGGGAGGCTTGGGCGGTAGCTCAAGCTTAACTATCACTTTACTTAAGACTTTTTCGCAATGGTTGAAGAGGCCATTTCCGAGCACGCATCAAATGGTTCATGTTGCTCACAATATGGAAGCTGAGTTGCTCAACACTCCCACAGGCACGCAAGATTATTACCCAGCAGTGAGTGGTGGTGTAAATATCTTGAGTTATGGTGCAGAGGGTATTGATCATAAAGTTCTAACTGTAGATGGCAGTGAACTCAGCTCCAACTTTATGCTCATCTACACGGGCAAAGCTCATCACTCTGGTCTTAATAATTTTGAGGTTTTAAAAAAAGCGGTAGCCAGAGATAAACAAACATTGCAAGCTTTGCGGCAAATTAAAGAAATCGCAGAAGCTACAGCTAAGGCTGTAGAGAATAGGTATTTTCATTTGCTGCCAGAGCTGTTTGTTCAAGAGTATTCGGCTCGAACTTTGTTGTGTGAAGATTTTTCGAGTGATGAAATTAGAACATTGCACAAGTTGAGCTTGGAGCATGGGGCTCAAGCATTAAAGATTTGTGGAGCCGGTGGCGGTGGGTGTGTACTTGTATGGTGTGCGCCTCAAAATCAAGAGTCTGTGAGGAGCGCATGTCAAAGGGCAGGATTTCAAGTGCTAGCCGCAAAACCCGTCAGACCACTTTAAAAGCTTCACAGTCACCAGTAGGACGAGTCATTCGTTTTTTAGGTGTGAGCTTAGGTGGGGGCAAAACTGACAAGGCCTGCGTTGTTGTTTTGGAGTTCTATCCAGAACATAAAAAGATTTTTCTCTCGCGAGTTTTTGAAAAGATTAAAAGTGAAGGTGCTATTTCTGGTGATCTAAAAATTCACGAAATTTATGAGTTATACCGTGGTGAATTTGAAAGTATCTGTTTTGATGTACCGTTGAGTTTACCTCTTTGTTTGAGTTGTAACCTTAAGTGCCCAGGCTTTGAAGCTTGTGAAGAAGACCATATCAAGTGGTTTTGGAAGCAAGATCATCAGGAGTCTAAAAAGAAGCGGCCACGGAAACTCTTTACTCCCTACACTCAGCGCGCAGTTGAGTGGCATTTAATGAATCAGCTTGAAGAAAAGTTTGAAGTTTCCCATGCCATGGGTTCTAACAGTGCGCCATTGCTGGCTAGAGCCAGGTTTATAGCTCGTCGTTTTAAATCACCTTGCATTGAGGTGCAGCCTAAAGTAAGTGTGTGGCGTATCGGCAGCAGTCTTGGAGTCATGAAGTCTCATATCAAATACCATCGTCACTCGGTGGGTGGCGATCTGTCTCGACGTGAAATCTTAGCAGCGCTCAACGACAAGAATTTTGCTTTTGTCTATGATCAAGATGTGAAGCTGATGATTGAAAATAACCATGCTTTTGAAGCGTTTATTTGTGCTGTTACCGGATTTTTAAAATACCGAGGGTTAACCGTTAAAAAACCTGCTGGCTTTCCCTCGCAAGAAGCCTGGGTAGAATATCCAGTAGAAAACATTCCCTGGTCACAAGTTTTAAATTTTAGATAGAAGTTCTGCTTTTTTTTGCTGGAATTCTGCTTCAGTTAGAATTCCTTTTTGTCGTAAACTTTCGAGCTCTTGCAACGCAAAAGAAACCGCTTCGGTAGATTCTTTAGTGCGTTTGTTGCCTGTAAACACACGCGTAACTTCTTCGGTCCATGCTTCGATGTAATTGATCTCTGGCGGTTTTGTTTTAACAACTACGGTATCTGCAATTTTATCGTGGAGAGTTTGTTTCTTGCTAGAAAAAGCAGCCATAAGGTAACCAATACCCAAAATCAAAGCACTTAATGTTGTACAAGCATAACGAATGACTGCTGTTTTAAAAGTGATGCGTTGAGAATCAATAGTAGTTACTTGCAGCCCCAAGAGAGCTTTTCCGGGTGTCGCTTGCAAAGCACTTGATTCAAAAAAGACTTTATAAAAAAACTGCACAAAGATACTTCCAATAGGCGGAATGAGCCAACTAAACAGGAGTGTGGGAATTAAAGTGATGAGACCGTCAATCATCGCTGCAACAAAGCGAATCCAAAAACCCGCATATTCAACTTGTGGTGATGAGGGAGATTCAGGATTAGTTAAGATTGTGATTTTTTCCATTTGAGAGCCTTTCGCAACTTTTCCTATTTTTATCAATTCAAAGGCAGGGGTAAATGATTTTTTGTGAAAAGTGACTCTTTTTGGCAGTGTCATAAAAATTGTCATAGAGAGTGGGTTAAAAAGCATTTGGTGGCTGTCTTACTTTGGTACAGGTCCTGCAGCCAATCTCTCCGAAGGAAAGCTCGGAGGAATTGTGAGCGTTTTGAAAAAGCAACTTATCATCTTAAAAATAGCAGCTAGCTTGCTGCTTGCTGGCTGTGCAGGAGATGGCAGTGGCTTAGGTTCTAACTTTGAGCCCATTAATCCTATTAAAGAGATGGAATCCGAAGATACCTACAAAGGGAGCGAGGGTTACTCTGCGCAAAGAAATAATCTTACTATCATTTCTGGAGTCACTAAATTTGAAAACAGCAAAGTAAAAGTCAATGCTCTCGAAAAGTTAATTGAGGTCGAGGGTGTTATTTCCATTGATTCAGAAATCAAACAGAAATTCCGAGTGCAATTGCAAGGAAATCTCAACCAAGACGGTGAAGCCATTTTGCGCCTTAAAACCAATGCTCGTACAGAAGTCCCTTCTGGTCTCAGATTAGGGGCTAAAGCGTTCTGTCTGGATGAGTCTCAAGAGTTATTAAATTGTAATGTCGTGGTAGTCGATATTTTTGTGAGAGATGGGAATACAGTTTATGCTCATCAAATCGAAGCGCGAGTTAAGGGTTCTGCAGCAAATGATAAGCAAGATTTAAACCCAGAGCTTGATGGCGAATTGGGTCGCTATGTTGGCGTGCAAGATGTTGAAGAGATCGAAGAAATTGTCAGTGATAAAGAGCGGCCGGCACTTCCCAATCCCGAGAAGGAAAAGAAATCTGAAAGTAATGACGATGCTAAAAAAGAGGAACCTACAGATAGTAAAAATGCTGGGGATAAAAAGCAAAGTGATCCAGTAGAGACTCCCAAAGAAACCGAACCTAAGAGAGAAGCAGAGCCTACTCCAGATGGCAAGGAGCAACCAAAACCTGATTCTGGAAAAAAAGACGAGCCTAAAGCAGGAAGTGATAAGAAAGAGGATGGTGTTTCTCCAAGTGAACCCAAAAAAGAAAAGGACTCTAAAGGGAGTACGGCAAAAATACCTATGGCTATAGGGAGCCCCAGTGAGGGGAGTCTTTTAAATGCAGAAGATTTTACGAAAGTGATGAATAAAAACGTGTTGTTACTCAGAACTTTTAGAGAAAGACACTATGGCACTAAAGAACTTCACTTTGTTATCAACAAAATGGCCAATGACACTGCCGAGCTAGCTGGCAAGAAGTTAGTAGTAGGTGATCTCTCTGCTGAAAAAGGTGGAAAGATCGGAAGCCATAAATCACATAAAAATGGTTTAGATGTTGATTTGGGCTATATGATTCGCGGTTCAACCCATTTTTTAGACGTGACGGATGGTAAAAAATTAGCAAACGGACTTCTGTTGTATCAGCAATGGGAGCTATTTAAGCGAGTGGTGAGTACGGGTTATATCGATCGTATTTTTCTTCATCGTGATTTAAAAAAGGCCCTGTGCCAGTTGGCGCTCAATAAAAAAGAAGTATCTATTGAGACAAAAGAAGGTTTGGCTTTTGAAACTCTTCGTAGATTAATATCTGATACGGAGCACAACTCACACTATCATTTACGGATAAAGTGTTCTTCCCAACAAAAGCGTTGCCGTCAGATGATTGACCCTCCACGTACAATGGGATGCTTGTAGAACTCACCTTGCGGTCTGGTGATGATCATGCTTCAATAAATATATGTCAGATTGGCGCAGTCGCAGTGAATTGCACGAAGATGTAGTTTTTTTTCAGTATGTGAGTGAGAGCTTGGAAAAGTCCGCTCGCGAAGTTTTTATTTGGGATTTAGATAAGACTTATCTCGACACTACCATCGATAGTATTTCGGGTCTTTTTACGACTATTCTTGAGCGTGCGTTTAATAAAAAAAATATTCCAGCGACTAATATTCTTTTGCAGAGCCTTTTTTCACATCGGCAAAAAGCAAGAGGGCTCAATCAGTTTCCAATTTACTTTATCACTGCCTCTCCACCTCAAATGGAGGAGAGAATTTCTGAAAAATTTGCGATTGATAATATTCGTCCCTTCGGGTGTTTTTATAAAGACAACTTGGCAAACCTAACGCCGAGTCGATTTTGGAGATTGCGCCGACAGGTAGGGTATAAGCTGCAATCACTTATGCAGTTACGAAAACGTCTTGCAGAAGATGTAAAACAAATCTGTTGGGGAGACGATTCGGAAACGGATGCTGTTATTTATAATTTGTATTCAGATATTTGCGCTCGTCGTTTGAGTTCTAGTGAAATTCGTCAGATTTTAGAAAAGTATTGGGTTACCGGTGAGCAAGTTGATATAATTCTGGGGTTGCAATCAGAAGTTCCAAATCAAGATCCAGTAGAAAAAATCTATATTAATTTAGCTATTGATACTGACCCTGATTATTATTTAAAGTTTGGTCGCAGAACTGTCGCAACCAGTAACACATTTCAAGTCGCATTGGATCTGGTGCAAGATCAGCGTTTAGATTTAGAAGCTTTGTATGCAGTAGCTCAAGACATGATCTACAATTATGATTACACGCCAGAAGAATTAGCAAAGAGCTTGGACGAAATGGTGCGTAGAAAAATCATCGGCGCAGCTACGTACCAAAAGATATTCGATTTTTTAAACTCCAAAAACTTACTTCACGCTGACTTTAAACCTTCAGTAGAACCTTTACCAGAAAATGAAGTCAATGAAGGCGTCGTGTACTCACTCCAAGGCGAGCACGAACCCTGGGTGCCAGAACACATCGACTACTTCCGCGAGTACCGCTAGCCCCATCCCAAAAGCTGCGAGGGCCCTTTCTTTTGACTCCGAGCTAAGGCAACCACCCCTCTGCACTTCACCGTGAAGACTGCCACCTCTGCGTAACTCGTAGTCGGGGCCCCACACTCTCCTCTTTTGCTGGGACACACTCATCCATGAGTTAACCGACATCGCCATTTATAAGAAGAGCTTCTGCAGAGAGCTGCACACATGGAGCCCTCTGTGGCCGGGACATCCAGCAAGCGTGACGCGTTCGCCCGCTAGGGCGATGCTGGTTAACTCATGTATGAGTGCGTCCCAGCCACAGAGGGCTCCATGTGTGCAGCTCTCTGCAGAAGCTCTTCTTATAAATGGCGAACGCGTCACGCTTGTCGGATGTCCCGGCAAAAGAGGAGAGTGTGGGGCCCCGACTACGAGTTACGCAGAGGCGGCAGTCTTCACGGTGAGGTGCAGAGGGGAGGTTGCCTTAGCTCGGAGTCAAAAGAAAGGGCCCTCGCAGCTTTTGGAATGGGTGCTAGTGGTACTCGCGGAAGTAGTCGATGTGTTTTAGTCAAACAGGAGTGGGAAGCTTGCTTGGATGGCTTCGCCTTTGAATGCTTTAAATTGGATGCGTTTTGCGACTTCTTGTAAACAGGATTTGAATTCGTTGTTGGTGATAGTTCCTTGATAGATTTGTGCTGCTGATACTTTTCCAGAGGCTTCAATGGTGATGAGCATTGTGGCTTGGGTAGGAGACGTATCATTTTTTTGCAGATAGTGGGTGTAACATTTTTGAAAGTTTTTTTGTGAAGCATCGAGTTTGTTTTTGATGTAGTAGTCACTCAAAGTTTCTTTGTTGTTTTCTGTGATTTGAGTTTTGTGAGAAATTAAAAAGTCGTCTAAGGCTTCTTTACCATGTAGTCGTGCTTGTCTTAAAAAATATTGATAAGCTTCATTTTGATCTGTCGCTGATTGCACAATCACACTGCCGCGTTCGCCGGCGTTGATCATTTGCAAATGACCACTGAGTACGGATATCAAAGTAGCGTCGGCCTTTTTTTCAATTTGAATTTTTCCGGGGCCCTTCATACTAAGAGAGTAGCCTTTAGAGAAATGAACAAGAGCGTTTGCTCCTGGGGCGATCTCAAGAGTATCTAAATCTTGAAGCTGTGCTTTCTGAATTTGTCTTGGAGCTTGAGAAAATTTGCTCACGAGAAGAGCTTGTCCCTGAGTGACTTGAATCTGTGCCAGATACTGAGTCTCGCTAGCACTTAAGAACCACGTTATCCCACCGACAATGAGGAGGGCTCCAGAAATGAGGCTCAATAAAAAAAAGCGAGATTTTAAATACATACTCTTACAGTATAAATTTAAAATCTCGCGAAATTAAAGACCAAAAGATTATTTTGTTTCAGGAGCTGGACTTGCTGGAGCTGGAGTCGCTGCTGGAGCTGTTGCATCAGCTGCTGGAGTCGTACCTTCAGCAGCAGGGGCTGCCGGTGTCGCTGTGTTCTGAGTTGCCGTAGCAGCTGGTAGAACCACATCATCAACAACTGATTTTTGTGAGTGAGATGTAAAGTAAGTTAATGCCAAACAAGTTGCCGCAAACACGATAGCAGCCCACATTGTCATTTTTGCTGCTAAAGTTTGAGCTCCTGTCGCACCAAATACAGAATTGGAACCACCGCCACCCATACCAAGAGCGCCGTTACTTTTTGAATCTTGCAACAAAACCAAAGCAATCAAGATGATCGCTACAAGGATATGCACAATAGCAATAAATGTCATCATAAGTGAATTCTCCCTAAGCCACCCAATATAGATACACTCGGGTGCATAAGTCTAAGCGTAACGCGCCGTCACATTGTGTTTAGAGTAAAGCTTCATTAGCATCTAATTATGAGAAACTGCAAATGGCTCCTTATCTTCACTGTGTTCGTCTTAAATCTTGTAGGATGTACCAGCGAAACCAAAGATATGGCTCTGAACTCGGCTAAGCAGAGCTACGAAGAGCAGTTGGCGCGAGAACTTCAGGAGTATATGCCCCTCCAGCATCCTTTATTTGGGTCTTGGGTGCATTTTGTTATGACTAGCTCTGAGTTTGAAGTGGAAGATGTGTCAGAGGTCAACGAGGGCATGCAAATGATTCAGGTTAAAATTTCGACTATTCCCCTCAAACAGAGAAAAGTCCTAGCTGATGTCTCTGCTAAGCAAAACGAAGAGTACAAGGCCAAAAGATTTAATATTGGTTCAGCATTGAGCCTTATCGAACAGCAGCCCGGTCATGAAAAAGGCAAAGAAGAGATTCGCAAAATCATTCGTCTCCGTAAAATCGGAGGCAAATGGAAAACCGAAGAAGTCTCAGCCAGTCCTTAGGGGCTAGTCCCGATAGACTCGATTGTTTAGGCCCAGCTCGGGTTTTGAAAGGGCGACAGCCTAAAATTGTCACTCTTACGATTTGTATACAGCTCAAAACTAAATAAATAGCTCTTTGGTAGGGTCATAAATTTGCAGTTATTGGCAAACCCCCAAGTGGGGTCGGAGCTATTTATGAAACGTTTGTTAGTTTTTTTTGTTGTTTTTGCAGTGACCCTGCTCACATTTTTTGAAACGGCTTGGGCTGATGAAAATCTGCCAGAAAACTCCAATGAATTGATTGAGTCGGAGTTAAACAAAGCCCAGGTCCTCAAGCAAAGAGACAAACTCATTATCAAAGTTAAAGATCAAGAATTGCGTCTTGATTTGGTTCCTCAAGTCGAAGAGATGAAAACTGCCATGGGTCTTAAGTTGCCAGAAAGCATCGTCAAGGAGTACGAAGCTCGCGGTGAGGCTCTCCCAGAGATTGACCCACTCGCAGACTTTAAAAAACTACCTCCCGAAAAACAGCAGGAGTTTATTGAGCAAAGAAAGCTCTTTTTAACACAAGCGGCTCGCATCTTGGTTCAAACAGAGTATGCCATGGGAGCTGGAAGTTTAATTGGTGATGCGTTTACCTTTGTTAAAGTGAGAACAAAAAAACTTTTTGGAGTTGAGTCTGAACCTCGGCTGGCGCCTCCAGCTTTTAAGGAGAGAAGTCGACTCATTGCTGAGCGTATGCTGCAAAATATTGATTACAAGTTGTGGTCACAAGCTCCGCTCGTGATTGACTCCAACGAGTATGGTGTGCAGCTTGCTGCCGGCATCGTGGCTGTTCAGGGTGTTCGGGATCATGGTGGCGGAGGTGGAGAATTCTTAGGCCTCTCTGTTGCGTACAATAAAACCAATAGAGCCTTGGTCTTTGAAATTTCTCATGTGTCAGATGTATTTGATCACTCTAAAGCCGCAGTGGGGGTTGTTGGGATCAATGGTTTTGCTGGAATTCTGATGGCACGAAGAGATTCTGCGAATCCAGTAGAAACTCTTAAAGGTCACACCTTTTACCCACCGGCGCTTCCGGCCTATTCCAGCGTTGGACCCGCATTTTTCTCAGCAGGACTATCAACGTCCATTGGACTGCCTCCTCCGCCCCTTGCTGATCTGTTAACTTGGACCGACACTTTTGAGCGTCGCGCATTGTTGCGTATCACAGTTTCGCCAGTGATGAAGGGCTTTGTACGGGTTTATGTCGGTGACGTCGGGGGTACTGTTAAAATTATGGCCTTTCGGGTGATTGATGTGCTTAAAGAGTTAGCAAAAAAAGTTCTTCCCCTACAGCGACGCAGTTGTTCAAGGGTTTTTGCTTCCTAGCGCTGCTGTGCTGAGTTAGAACAGGGCCCATGTCTTTTATAGTCTTTGAAGGTTTAGACGGTTCCGGAAAGAGCTCTCTCATGGCAGCCCTAGAGAGGGAGCTTTCTGTGCGCGGAATTAAAACCTATCTCACGCGAGAGCCCGGCGGTACACCGCTTGGCGATGAAATCCGGCAAATGATATTGCGCAAAGAGGGGCCAGCGCCCAAAGCTCGCACAGAGCTGCTTCTCTACGAAGCCAGTCGTGCTCAGCATGTTGATGAAGTTATTCTACCAAAATTAAAACAAGGTATTTGGGTTTTGAGTGATCGTTTTGCAGCAAGTTCCGTGGCGTTTCAGGCGGGGGGGAGAGAAATTGCCCTTGATAAAGTGCACTGGCTCAATCATTTTGCTACCGACGGACTTGAAGCCGACCTCACAGTCTTGCTGGATCTCTCTGTGGAAGAGTCTAAAAAAAGACGTGAAGGACGCAGTCAAAAAACAGGCGAAAGTGCTGACCGTATTGAATCAGAAGCAGATGCTTTTCATGAAAAAGTTCGTCAGGGTTTTTTATCGCAAGCTCAAGCATCGCCAAAATGGCTTGTTCTCGACGCTCGTCTTTCTCCTCAAGATTTGTTTGCAGAGTTACTAGCTGAACTTAAAAAACGTGGATTTATAAAATGAGACTCTTAGATCAAATTGTTGGTCATCAAGAGATAACTTCAAAGCTATTAGACTCTTTCGTATCTGGGCAACCAGCTCAAACTTTTCTTTTTGTTGGACCTTCTGGAGTGGGAAAAAAGCAAGTTGCTTTGGGGCTTGCTCAGGCTCTTTTGTGTCAGCAAGATCCTCGAGCCTGTGGTCGCTGTGCTGAATGCCTTCGAGTTGAAAAATTGCATCACGAAAGTCTTAAAATCGTTGAGACCGAGGGGCCGCAAATTAAAATCGAAGAGGCGCGGCAAATTTTAGAATTTTTGTCTCTGCGCTCGCTCACACCCAAGCGAGTGATTGTCATTGATCATGCTCAACTCATGAATCCACAGACTGCTAATGCACTTCTAAAAATTCTCGAAGAGCCGCCCGAGGGAACTGTGTTCTTTTTGATTGCGCCAGCAGTAGCGGGGATTTTGCCAACGATTCGCTCTCGCTCACGCATTGTGCGTTTTAAACCAGTTGCAGAACATCAGATGAAATCCAAATCAGCGGCGCCGGCGTGGGCCTTAAAAGCCAGCCAAGGGAGCTTTGAGCGACTTGCTGATTTGCAGGAGCAGGGGGAGCAGGAGCTACGGCGAAAAGCTGCAGAAGTCTTGCAGTTACTTCTGTTGGATCCGGATTTTTTATTAAATGAGACGTGGCGTGAAAATTTTAAAGATCGTATGACGGCTCATCGTTTGATCCATTATTGGATTTCTTTTCTGCGAGATGTGATTGTCTCTCAAAAAGGTGGGCTGGAGCAGGTTTTAAATCAGGATCAAAGCGTTTTGATTAAAAACCTCAGTGTTTTTCCCTCTGATAAAATCCTGTTTTTGTTGCAGGAATGTGTGGTGGCAGAGCAAGGTTTTGTTTATAATCAAGATGCTGTCTTATTGACAGAAAAGTTGGCAGTGCAAACAAGGAGAGCTTTTTATGTGGATTGATATGCATGCTCATCTTGATAAATTAGAAGAGGGAGTGGAGGCTGCTCTCGAACAAGCTCGACAAGCTGGTGTGGAGAGGGTCGTTACGATTGGCACCGAGCCTGCCGACCTCGAAGTGGTTTTGAGTATAGCCGAAAAACACTATCCTGAAGTTTATTGCACTTTGGGAGTGCATCCGCACGAAGGAGCTTTGTACACCGAGGAAGTAGGGAAATTTATTGAGACCCACATTCAGCGTCCAGAGGTTATTGCCGTAGGTGAGATCGGTCTTGATTATTATTACAAATTATCTCCTCCTGATGCTCAGAGAGAGTCCTTCCGCCAACAACTCGAAATTGCTAAAAAGCACGGCATGCCCATAGAAATCCACACTCGTGATGCCGAAGAGGATACCATTGAAATTCTGAAAGAATTCAAAGGTGACGTAACTGGTATTATTCATTGTTTTACTGGGACGGAGTGGTTAGCGAAGCAGGCCTTGGATTTGGGCTATAACATCTCTATCAGCGGAGTGGTCACTTTTAAAAATGCTGAGAGTTTGCGCTCAACGGTTAAGATGATACCTTTGGATCGCCTCCATGTCGAAACCGATGCGCCATTCTTGGCCCCTGTACCGATGCGTGGTAAATCCAACACACCTGGGTATGTCACTCATACTGGGCAGTTTGTTGCCGCTCTCAAGGGGGTAGCTGTTGCTGATTTTCAACAGCAAATGAAAGCTAACGCCCTCCAGATGTTCCCTAAAATTAAGTGGTAGACTGAAAACCTGTGTCAGTTGCTAATCTCCTTGCCATTTCAAGGGCTTGAGCTTTATCTTGGGTCCTTCAAGGAGATAGCTATTTATGGCAAAATTAAAAGTCGGCATTAATGGTTTTGGTCGTATTGGTAGAGTTTTATTTCGTGCAGGTTTTGACCAGATTGATATTGTTGGTATCAACTCCATGGATAGCGTTGAAGGTTCAGCGCATTTATTAAAATATGATAGTGCTCATGGAATTTTCCCAGCCTCTGTCGAAACAGATGGGAACCACATTGTTGTTAATGGCAAAAAAATTAAGTATTGTTCGACAAAGAATCCAGCAGAAATCCCTTGGAAAGAATGGGGAGTGGACGTCGTTCTTGAGTGTACTGGTAAATTAAAAGGACCAGAAGACTATTCAAAACACCTTACTGCTGGCGCCAAAAAAGTTTTTATTTCTGCACCAGCTGATGGCGTAGATCTGACTGTGGTTTATGGTATTAATCACGATGCTTACAATCCAGCCCAGCACCACTTTATTTCTAATGCTTCATGCACAACCAACTGCTTAGCGCCTTTAGCAAAAGTATTGAACGAAGCTTTTGGGGTTGAAAGTGGCGTGATGACAACGGTTCATTCTTACACCAATGACCAAAACATCTTAGATGCATCTCATAAGGATTTGCGTCGTGCACGTGCTGCAGCTTTGAGTATGATTCCCACCACTACTGGTGCGGCGAAAGCTGTGGGACTTGTTTTACCTGAACTCAAGGGCAAAATAGATGGTTTCTCAGTGCGTGTTCCCACTCCAAATGTGAGTTTGGTGGATTTTACATTTAATGCATCTAAAGACATGAGCAAAGAAGAAATCAACAAAGTGCTGACTGAAGCTGCTAATGGCAAACTCAAAGGCGTCTTGGCTGTTGAAAAGAAAGAACTAGTTTCTATCGACTTCAATGGCAATGCTCATTCGTCTATTGTTGACCTGGCTTCAACTATGGTTGTTGGTAAGCGTATGGCAAAAGTGCTTTCTTGGTATGACAATGAAACTGGTTTTTCTCACCGTATGATCGACATGGTGAAACTCATGGAAGCGAAGGGTTTATAAATGGGAAGAGGATTGCGCGGCATTAGCTCTATTCGTGAGTTTGAATTAAAAGATAAAGTCGTTTTTTTACGTCTTGATCTCAATGTCCCAGTTGAAAAGGGCGTGATCACAGATGAAACACGTATCACGGCAAGTTTGCCAACAATTCAATATGCAATGGAGCAAGGTGCAAAGATCGTAATGGCTTCGCACTTTGGCAGACCAAAATCTGCTGAGGATAAGAAATATTCCTTAGAGCCAGTGGCAAAGCGTCTTGCAGAGCTATTGAACTCTGAAGTTCACTTGATGGAAGAGGCAGACAGCGATGCTATTCAATCGCTTCTTCACACGTTACGTAAGAATCAACTTATTCTCCTAGAAAATTTAAGATTCAACCCTGGCGAGACTGAAAACTCTTCTGAGTTTGCGCAAGTTTTAGCAAGACAAGTGGATATTTATATTAACGATGCTTTTGGAGCTTCTCATCGTGCTCATGCAAGTATTTCGGCGTTGCCAGAAATCTTAGTCAAAAAAGGCATTGGTTTTTTGATCGAAAAAGAAGTCACGATGTTAGATTCTTTGTTGGAAAATCCCAAGAAACCTTATTTGGCAGTCATGGGTGGAGCCAAAGTTTCTGACAAAATTGCAGTTATTGAAAAGCTTTTGGATATCGTCGATGGCTTTGTGATTGGCGGAGCCATGGCTTATACTTTCTTGAAAGCCAAAGGTTTACCAGTGGGTAAGTCCTTAGTTGAAGAAGATAAGCTTCGTTATGCCCGTGAAATGATCGAAAGAATCGAAGCGCGCAATAAGACTATTTTATTGCCAGTGGACCATTTGATCACACAGTCCATTTCAGATACACAAGGAGCAAAGTACACAACTTCTGCGGGCATCGAAGAAGGATGGATGGGAGTTGATATTGGCCCTGAGACTCTCAAACGGTACAGTGCAGCTCTTAATGAAGCAGGAACTATTTTTTGGAATGGTCCCATGGGTGTATTTGAAACACCAGAGTTTGCTAAAGGGACTTTTGGTGTAGCGAAAGCTATTGCTGAATCTAAAGGTGTTAAGGTTGTTGGTGGTGGTGACTCTGCTGCTGCAGCTGAAGCCAGCGGTTATGCATCTCAGATGACTCACATCTCTACGGGTGGTGGAGCAAGTTTAGAGTATTTGCAGGGAGATCGTTTGCCAGGCTTAGAAGTGTTGCGAGACAAGCGTAAGATCAACAGTATTTAATTTTTTTCTTTTTATATTATTCTGTAAAATAAAAAAAGATCTGCAGTTCCAAGTTGGCTGCAGATCTTTTTTGTTTTGCAATTAGTCTACTACTGAAAACTCCAGAATAGCTTTTGCTGTTTCTTCGGGTTTTTCTCTTTGTACTGAGCTGCCTGACTGAGCAATTTCTAAATATTCAAAGTCTGGGCGTAGCTTTTGAAAATCACTCGCTTTAGCTGTGGTATTGTCAGCAAAGTTTTCGTACTCAGCGCCAAAGATTAAGAGTGTGGGGACAAAAACATTTTCTGCCGACTTTTCAAAAGAGCGATAGAGTTGCCCACCTACAAAGCTGAGAGTGAGGTATTTTTGATCGATATTATTTCTCATCACTCTAAAGTCATTCAACAAAGTCTCGTTGACGAGAGAGTCATCGTAAAAACCAAAGCGTAAAAAGAAACGCAAAGAGTTATCCACTAAGAGATTTTGATAGAACTGTGTTAACGCAGCATCGTCGTTGTATAGACGATCATAGAGCTGCTGTTCTCGAGCTGAGGGGGGTGAATTTAAAGAGTTTACTCCCGCAGGATTTACCAAAATCAAGCGGCGCACGAGATCAGGGCGATTTGCTGTCACTTTAAGAGCAGAAAGAGTCATCAAAGATTCAGCAACAATAGTGCTTCCAAAAAATGGCTTTATTTCGTGTGCTTAGGCAAGGTCGGTTTGATGATTTTACAAAAAGAAAAAGGGACTCGTGTGAGTCCCTTTTTGATTAATTCCTTAAATGTCTAAGGTTGAGGGGAATAGACAAAATCGGAGTTAAGAATTATTCAAGAGCTTTGGGAACCATGATTTGGTATTGCTTCTCGCAAGCAACAGGGATCATGATTAATTTTTGGTCTTGTTCCATCGCGATTTGGCCACGGATCAAACCTTGAGCATCAGCTTTAACTGAAAGAGTCACGCCGTCTGCACTGAAAGCACCGATAGAGTTGTTGAAGGACTCAGTTACAGGGCCTTCAAACAAAACCTCATTGCCTTGGTTTAAGTCTACAGCTTGGAATTTCATTGTAACTTCAGAGCGAGTTTGTGATTTCGCGAAAACTTCTACTTGAAAGCCTCTCTCTGGGATGCGCACTAATTCATCGTGGCAGATAAGTGCTGGAGCATTTTGATTGAAATAAAAAGCCTGAGCTGCTGTTGATGAAGCAAGAACTAACAAAGATGCGATAAACTTTTTCATTTTTCCCCCAAAACGGATGTGCTATGAAAAGCTAATAAAGCAATCTTCGTGCCATCATCACTTTGTGATCAAAGCGAAGCTATTGGGTTTTAAATCATAACGCAACGCAGAAGTTGGTTCCAATTTGGTGACTTGGTTCAAAGAAGAAACCACATTTTTAGGTGCCAGAGGAGAACCACTTTATGATTTATGCAGCCAACTGGAAATTACATAAGACCCCTGAACAAGCACAAAACTTTTTACGAGAGCTATCACAAAGCTATAAGCCTCACCATAATGATAAAGTAGTTATCTTCCCACCGGCTTTATTGGCGGGTGTGTTTTCGCAAGAGCTGCAAAACTCCACAATGGGGTGGGGTTTGCAGAACTCCTACTCTCAAGAGCAAGGGGCTTTTACTGGGGAAAACTCTGCCGGTACAGCCAAAGTGATGGGAGCGCAGTATGTACTTGTGGGGCACTCAGAGCGAAGAAGTCTTTTTGCTGAGAGAGATGAGTTGTTGGCCGAAAAAGTTAAGTTGGCTCAGAGCTTGGGTCTTCAAGTGGTTTTTTGTATCGGAGAAACTCTCGAACAGCGCGAAAAGAATCAAACCCGCTCCGTTCTTATTGAGCAAATTCGTAAGGGTTTAAAGTCTGCCCAAGCAAAAAATTTAATCGTTGCCTACGAGCCAGTTTGGGCTATTGGTACCGGCAAAGTAGCAACTCCAGAGCAAGTGGCTGAGACCCACACTTGGATTGCGCAGATCCTTAAAGATCACAGTTTAGATTTAGTTCCTATTTTATATGGTGGCAGCGTCAAGCCCGATAATGCGGCAGTTCTGAAGCAGCAGGCCCATGTGGCGGGATTTCTAGTGGGCGGGGCTTCCTTGGAAGTCAGTTCTTTTTTGGGAATTATTAAAGCTTAAAGCTATTTGCATATTTTTAAGGCGCAGTTTTTTTCTGCCCTAAATTGCAAGGGTAAAGCGCTGCATTAATGCTGCCTAATGATTCAGCGCAAACGCATCTCGTGATCTCCTTTTATTGACTTGCCCTAAGGGTCTAGGTGACAGTGAAAAGCTGGTTGTGGCCTAGACCTTGGGCCTGTTCATTTGAGGGGGAAGACTTGAGAATTAAAAAACTCGAACTCGTCGGATTTAAGTCTTTTAAAGATCGCACTGTTATTCAGTTTGATGCTGGTATTACAGGGATCGTTGGTCCTAATGGTTGTGGAAAATCAAATATCGTTGATGCCTTGATGTGGGTCATGGGTGAGATGTCTGCAAAGGACTTACGTGGGTCGACAATGACTGATGTCATTTTTGCGGGAGCTGAAGGTTATGCACCTCTTGGTATGTGTGAAGTCAGCCTGACTCTAGAAAATGATGGTGGTCCCTTCCCAGCTAAATATATCAAACATTCAGAGATCATGGTGAGCCGTCGTTTGCACCGAAATGGTGAGGGTGAGTACTTTATTAATAAAGAGCCAGCGCGCCTTAAAGACGTGCAGGAAATCTTTATGGATACGGGTGCCGGTTCTAAAGGTTTCTCGATTATCGCTCAGGGGATGATCGGCCGTATTATCACTGCTAAGCCTGAAGACCGTCGTATGTTAATCGAAGAAGCTGCGGGAATTACTAAATTTAAAGCACGTAAAAAAGAATCTCAGCGTAAACTTCAAGCTACAGATCAAAACTTAGTGCGTTTGCAGGACATCATTGGCGAATTAAAGCGCCAAATCGATTCATTACAAAGACAAGCACAGCGTGCAGAACGCTACAGAAATTTGAAACAACAAATTGAAGATCTCGATTTGTGGATTTCTTCTGCTCAATATATTGAGCTCGCACGTGCTGCAGACGAAGCACAAAGAATTTTTGATGAAGCTCAGAATATGGAAGTTGAAGGCGAAAGCAACCTCGCAACATTGCAGGGGCAGCTTGAAGTTCTTAAACTGCAAATTTTAGAAAAAGAAAAATTAGTAGAAGAACAGCAAACTTTGCTTTTTGATCGTCAGAGCAGTGTGCAAAAACGTGAGATGGAAATTCAGGAATTGCGTTTTGAAATCGAACAAGCTCGTCGCAATGAACAGATGACGGGCACGATTTTGCAAGAGCAACAGGCTCGTCAAGAATTGCTCAAGCGCGAACAGCTCCAATTGCAAGAGCAAGTTGAAGAGCTGAAAGCGGATGCTGAGAGCTTAACGGAGCAGTTCAATCAGAAAAACGAAATCTACACAAATTCATCATCTCGAATCCAAACTGTAGATGAAGATTTGACGTCTAAGCGACGTGAGTTGTTTGCCACTGGGCAAACAGAGTCTTCGTTAGATGCGCGAGTGAACTCTTTAAATGCACAGATTGCTGACATTCAAGAACGTCAAACCAATGAAGAAGCGGTGTTGGCTGAATTGCGAGAGAAACAAGTTGAGTTTGAATCTCGTCGTCGCAAAGTCTTCAATGAACTTGATAAAGAACGTCAGTTACAATTGGATTTAGCAAACGACGTAGAGTCATTTGAAGCAAACCGTAAAATATTAAGTGAGTCCGTAGCGCAAAAGAAAGCTGATGTCGAAGAGTTTAAAGACTCACTCAATGAAGTTGCTAGCCGCTTGTACGGCCTTGAGAACTTGCAGTCTAATTTTGAAGGCTTTCAAGAGGGTGTAAAACAAGTTATGCTTTGGCAAAAGACCAAAGTGCAAGAGAAGCATGCTGATGGTTCAGTATCTGCTTACTTCCAGCCTGTATCTGAAGTGGTAGAAGTGCCTGCTGATTTTGAAGTGGCAATGGAAGCAGCTTTAGGTTCACGTTTGCAGATGCTACTTGCTGAGGATTCAGCAGTGGCGATTGAGGCTGTAGATCACCTCAAGAACCAAAAATCTGGTCGTTCAAGCTTTATGGCCGGAGCTGCAGAGACTTCTTATATTCAAAGAGCAGAACTTCCAGGCAATACTGACGGTGTTGTCGGAATTCTTAAAAATGTTGTGAAGGCTTCGGATAAGTTTCAGCAGACAGTTTCTTATCTTTTAGATGGCGTGGCGGTTGTTGACTCTATTCGTACGGCTTTAAAGTTGCGTCCTCTTTATCAAGGGTGGACTTTTGTCACTTTGGATGGAGACACTTTAACTGCTGATGGCGTATTGACTGGAGGCTCTCCTGAGTCTGCAGATTCGGGGATGCTCAAGCGTCGTCGTGAAATCAAAGAATTGTCAGCACGTAAAGACGAGTTAGCTGGTAAGTTGTCTTTAGCGCAGCTCTCGCTTAAAAAAGCCGAAGAGCAGCTTGAAAATGTAGTGAATGATTTTGAAGGAGCTCAAAAGCGTAAGATCGAACAAGAGATCAAAGTAACAGAGCTTCGCAAAGATTTGGAGCGCGCAGAGAATGAATTGCAGAACGCTCATGCAGCAGTTGAGCGCCAAGAACGTGAAGTTCGCAAAATTGCTGAGCAGTTAGAGCAGCTCGAAGAGCGCAATGAAGAGCTCAAGGTGGGATTGTTTGAAGCCCGCGAGCGCAAAGTGCAGTTGGAGAGCGAAGTTGAGTCTTTGCAAAAAGAACTCGATATGTTCCGCAATGGCTTTGATGGTTTACAAAATGAAGTTGCCGACCTCAAGGTGGCTGCAGCATCTAAGAACCAAGAATATCAAGGTGTTTTGCGACAATTGGAAATGGTTAATAGATCATTGAATGAACTTGAAGCTCAGTTAACACGAATGAGTGAAGAAGCTGAGGGTTATAGTTCACAAATGACTGAGAGCCAGTTGGCCTTGGAAGAAAAGAAAATTGATTTTGAAAAGTCATTGAATGAAATTGAGAACTTAAAATTACAGTTCTCGGCTTCAAAAAATGAGTACGAAGTGATGTCGGCAACAGTGCGTGAGTTAGAAGATCAAGTGAACAACTCACAGAGAGCACGCAATGAGCGACAGCACCGTATGAATGATTCTCAATTAAAATTAGAACAAGCTAAAATGAAAGAGCAGTATCTTGTGGACCAGATCCGCGAGCGCTACATGTTGAATCTTCCAGATGTAATTGAGAAATATGCGGGCCGTGAAGGGGATCTTTTAGCTGCTGATGCGCAATTGAAGGATCTTAAAGAGAAGATTAATAAAATTGGAGAAGTAAATCTTTCTGCAATTGAAGAGTACGAAGAAACAGCTCAACGTTATGAATTCTTGTCTAAACAGCATGAAGACTTAACAGAAGCAAAAGAGCAGTTGAGAAAAGTTATTGATCGTATCAACCGCATTTGTTCTAAGCGCTTTAAAGAAACTTTTGATCTCGTCAATGATCGCTTTATCCGTGTTTTCCCAGTTTTATTTGGTGGTGGGGAAGCAAAGTTGGAGTTGGTTGAAGATCCTGAGAAGAGCGAGATGGGTATCGAGATTATTGCTAAACCTCCAGGAAAGAAGATGCAGAACGTATCTTTGATGTCAGGGGGCGAAAAAGCATTAACTGCGGTGGCTTTGATCTTCTCGATTTTCTTGGTGAAACCATCTCCGTACTGTTTGCTGGATGAGGTTGATGCGCCACTCGATGATGCTAACGTTTTCCGCTTTAATGACTTAGTGAGAGAAATGGCCAAACGTTCTCAGATTATCGTGGTGACACACAATAAACACACTATGGAAGTGGCAAATAAGCTTTACGGCGTGACAATGCAAGAGCGTGGGGTTTCTACGATGGTTTCTGTAAACTTGGCGGAGATCAAATAAGTTAGTTCCATTTTATGTCAATGACCCCATGGGTAAGACCCATGGGGTTTTTTTATTCCCAAAAGCCCATCAAGAGTGATAACTACGTGGCATAGGAGAACCTTCTTATGATGTCAGAAGCTCACACACAGCAAATGGAAATTCTTATTGGCATTATTGTCTTTTTGTTTGTCGCTATTATCGGTACGATTGTTTTTTCTCAACTCAAAAAAAAGTCTGTAAAGCCACAAGCAACTGATGTCTTAGATGATAAAAAATCTATTGAAGCGTCACAAGCTGCAGGGCTGGAAAGACCAGCGGAAGTCAAAGACGAACAGTTTTCGCCGGTAGTGAGTAAAGAAACAAGTGCCCCACCTGCAGCTCCGCCCGTCAAAGAAGTTGATCTCAAAGTAGCTCTTAAAAAAACAGAAGAGAATATTTTTGGGCGTATTAAAAAATTATTTAGTGGTCAAATCCAGGAGTCCTATAGCGAAGAGATTGAAGAGATTCTTTACACCAGTGATCTTGGGCCGGCGACGGTTCAACGTTTGATGGAAGCTATTGAGAACAAACTTTCGAGTGCAGATAAAAAAGACTTTGAAAAGGTCAAAGCCACTCTCAAGCAAGAGATTAAAAATATCTTTCTGTCGACACCGCAGTTACCTCAAGATGATAACCTCTTAACACGTATTAAGTGGGCTCAAGAAGGGCCAACGGTTCTTATGATTGTGGGAGTGAACGGTGCTGGCAAAACGACAAGTATCGGTAAAGTGTCTGCACTGCTTGCGCAAGCAGGAAAAAAAGTGCTGGTAGCTGCCGGTGATACTTTTAGAGCCGCAGCTGAAGGCCAACTTAAAGTTTGGACGGAACGTGCACAAGTAGAGATTTTCTCGCCAGAAGGAGTGAGCGATCCAAGTGCAGTGGCATATGAGGCCGTAGCAAAAGCCAAAGCTAACAACTATGATGTGGTCATTGTTGATACTGCAGGTCGTTTGCACACACAGGCCAATTTGATGGAAGAACTCAAAAAAATGAAACGTGTTATGAGCAAAGTGATCGCTGAATCACCGCACGAGACCATTATTGTTTTGGATGCAAACTCAGGTCAAAACGCCTTGATGCAAGCTCGTGAATTTCACAATGCATTAACTTTAAGTGGTGCCATTCTTACAAAAATGGATGGTACAGCTAAGGGTGGGGTTGCTGTGGGCTTAGCGCAAGAACTCCAGATCCCAATTAAACTTATAGGTGTTGGCGAACGCATTCAAGATTTGCGTAGCTTTAACTATCAAGACTACGTGGATTCCATCGTTGGGTAGTATTTGATATCAGTTTTCTTTCTGCCTTGGGCCTAGCTGTTTCATTTCTGAAACACTGTTTACAAAAATGCCTTGAACCTCAAATCTTATTCAAATAGGTTCAGGGCATGGAACAGATCGAAATAGTGCAGATACTAAAAGCCGAACTTGCCAAAAAAAAGGAGCGTAATCCTGCTTTTTCATTGCGCGGATTTGCCAAAAAATTGGGAATGAGTCCGGCCCAGCTTTCGCAACTCTTAAATGGAAAACGAAATTTTTCAGCCAGAACTGTAGCGCAAGTGGCTCAAGCGTTGAGTTTGACTCCTGAGCAGGAGCAGAAACTATTTGCTGAAACGTTTTCGCAACGTCGATCCTTTAAAAATGAAGAAATTCAAAAAAGACAACTTCGGGAAGATGAGTTCGCTCTGATTGCTGACTGGTATCATATGGCGATTCTAAGTTTGGCAAAAATAAAAAACGCAAAAAATGATCCAGTCTGGATTTCAAAACGTCTCGGTATCACTATGAATCAAGCAAAGTTGGCATTAGAGCGTCTAACTCGTCTCAATATAATAGCGGCAACAGAAGATTTACGACAATTGGGAGAAAACTTAAATATCACATCGGAGATTCCATCAAAAGTAATTCAGAGCTTTCACCGTCAAATATTGGATAAAGCTCAAGACAAGTTGATTGATTCAGATTTGCAAAAAAGAGACTACTCAGCCCTGACATTCTTAGCAGATCCGGATCGTATACCCCTTGTGCGTAAAAAAATTGAAAAATTTCAAGATGAGTTGAGTGAACAACTTGCTGGCCCAAACGCTCGTGAAGTTTATGTGATCTCAACGCAATTATTTTCATTGGAGGAAAACAAGTGAAAAAGACAAATTTATTTTTAGTGGTTCTATTGATTCCCTATCTCTTAGTGGGGTGTGCACATAAAACACTAGAGCTACAAGGTGAGCAGGTTGCATCTTCCGATAATACAAAAATATTAGCATCAGCTAGTATAATAGAAGAATTTTCAGATCCCTATAATGTCTTAGTTCAATTCAACTTAGAGAGCAAAGACGGCAACTGGGTTCGTGTAGATTCTGTGGATCTAGATATGAGGAATAAAGACAATGCTCCTTATAATGTCATCGTGGGTAATGATCTTAAAACGTGGCAGACGGCAAAACTCGAAGAGTATAAAATTAGAAGCCACAATAGAGGTATGACCTCTGCAGGGCTTGGTGCTTTAGGGTTGCTGGCAGCAGGAGTGGGTGGTGCTACGGGGAATGATAGTCTAGCCACTGCAGGAGCTTTACTCTACACCGGAGTCTTGATCAACGATGTTTATGAAGTATTTCAGACCGCAAAGGGTTTAGCTCAAGGAGTAGCTTTGGTACCCGAAAATTATATATTAGCCCCAATGACAATTCCTTCAATGAGTCTTGTAAAGAAATGGGTTCTGATCAACTTTCCAGATGGGCGCATGGCAACCCATGTAACATTAAAATTGAAAACTATAGAAGGGGAAACCTTAGCTTTTAGAGTTCCTCTTGTTAAAGTAAAGTAGGGGCGGAGTGCGATAATGAGCAAAGTATTTTTATGTTTATTTGGGCTTCTTTCAGTGGCGAATGCTTCTGGAAATCGAGTTGGTAATGGTGGAGATGTCATAGTTTGTGAGGGAAAAGCAATCCTTCTTGATTTTTATGAAAGTTCAAATTTTGTTGAGAGTTATAAACAAAACAAGAAGTACCATGAAATTGTTGAGGATAAACTCAAAAGTTTGCAGAGATTGAATTCAATGCAAAGCAAGCAGTACCTGCGAAGATATTCGGAAATAAAAAATGAAATTCAATTTGTCGAAAAAGCAGAATTAGTAGATATTCAAGATTCTTATCAACTTCTAAAACCCATAGATAAAGGCTGTGTCCTCAAGCAAGCAGCAATTCGAAAAAATATATCATTAGACAAATCAACTCGATTTTTAGTTGCTAAAGATATTTGGGAACAAATGGATGAGTTTAATAAAGCGGGTTTGATCGTACATGAAATTGTTTATGAACATTTCTTTAAATTAGGGGAGAATCACTCAGTAAAAGCAAGGCAGTTTGTGGCTCTGTTATTTAATAATAAACTAGAAATAATGAGTGAGGCAGAGTATTGGGACTTATTGCAAAAAAATGAAATACCAATCTATAAGAAAAAATAAGGGAGTGAAGTACTCACTCCCTTATTTTATGGTGCACGGCATTTTGTAGTCGAGGCCGTAAATCCCCACCGTGCAGAAATAGGGTCATTGGGATTTGAAGAGTATTTTCCTTGCGCAAACTGAGCGATCAAAGAGGCTGTCGAGTATGTTCTTTCGCTCGAATCAATTTTTAAAGATTCACAATTCTTAATGCTCTCTCTGATTCTTGAATCACTTAGATCCATGGTTTTAATAAGTTGTCGAATCTGTTCATCTCGTGAGGGAGTTGAGAGTTCATCATAGCTGCCAGCATCCAAGCAGCGGCCATTGTATTTAGTGCGAGTGATTTCTGCAGTTAATATAACATCTGCTCGTTGTTTGATAAATCCACACAACGTCTTTACCAAACGCTCATCACGCTCTTGCGCAGATTCTGCTTGAGTTGCCAAGCGTTTCATCACGTCTTTTCTAAATTCAGTAATATTACGGCGATTGCTTTTTTGATTGCTAGTTTGATTCCAGCACTCAGGGCCACTGGCTTCACCATTGCAGTTAGGTGGGGTTGCAGGAAGTCTTCCTAGCTCAGAGAATTGCTCGGAACTGTAGCCTGTAAACTTTGAAAAATCATTCTTGCCAATATCTTGTGGTTGAATAAAACGACGGAATCCTAAGTTGGCGTTGGTTGGTAAAAGCTCGATTTCGTGAATGGTGCTAAGTTCTCTAACTTTTTTGGGCAAAGTCGATTGAATAAAGTCAATGGAACCAGTTTTGCGCACATCTTGCACTAATAACACATGTCCTGGAGGGCCATTTGGATTTGGTGGAGTTCCGGTGATAAATGTTTGTAGGGCTTGCAGAGCATTCATGCGATTGAAGCCTTGGCGTAAATAGATTGTTCCTGGGCGCAGATTTTTTCGATCTATTTTTATTGGATATGTATCATAGGGGAGTGACCAAGTTCCCACTTGGTTGCCTAGTGCTGATAGAAAAGCTCGAAACTTTCCATTCTGTAGAGGTCTTTTAAGTTCAACGGTGCGGAGTTGACCCTTTTCGTCTCTCATTTGGATGTTCTTAACGAGGTCTGGAACTTCATCAAAACGGCGGGTTCGATTAGAGATTTTCTCTTTGGACTCTTTACCCCATTGCGTATTCAAAACAAAGGGTAAGGAGTTTTCCATGGCAAATATCGCTCGAGTCATATAGACAAAGTCAGCACAATCAGTTGGCAAACCATAATAGGGGCTATCTGGTGAAGTAAACATTTTGGGAGTAATTGCGTTTTGTACCCATTTAGCATAGGCATTTTCAAAGTCCTCACTCCACTGATTACGATCATCCCAAACAGTGGCCTGCGCTTGGGAGCTCAAAAGCAGAAACAGAGAGATTTTAAGGAGAGCTTTTATTTTCATATTTGCTCCTAAAAAGTGATGCCCGCAGCAAGGCGGGCATCGAAAGATAATTTACTTTAGTACTTCTTCACGATCATCGATATCATCGTGTGATTCGATAATTCTGTATTCATCAGTTGCGTTAACTTTTGACTTGTATGTGTCATCTGTTTTGTACTTTGGTTCTTCCATAAAATATGTACCAGATGTTCTTAAGTGCTCAGGAACTGTAGTTCTAAATTCCGCCAAGCCACTCACTCTAATCTTTCCACCAGTAGCTTCACGAGAAGGATGTGCGTAATCGATAAAGCGGCCTTCATCGACTAAGAAGACACCTCTAAATTTAGTTCCATTGCGTCCCGTAGGCTCATCAATCATATAACGGTCCCCGGTCTTACCTGTTTCAGGTGGGTAAGTGTAATTCAATGCCATAGCATTTGGATATTGATCAATTTCAACTGAACCCGACTCAATTAAATTTTTTCCTGGAATAATATTTAATCCCAACTTGCGAATGGAATCTGCATCAGCAGTAAGCCCATTGCTTCTTTGAGCTCCATCCGTCAGCATAATATATTCCCAATCTTTTGATTTATTTTGACCTTCGTAGCCTGCAAGGGTTTTTTCTTGCACACAGTTGCCCCAAAAGTTTTTACGTAGGCAGGATTTCTCGCGAGTCGCTTCACGGGCATATACACGATAAATATCAGTGCCGACAGGCAAGAGGTGGCGAAGATAAGAAACTTGGCCATTGGACAGACGCGTACAACCAGAAGATCCTGGATTAGATAGGAGATTTAACAAAGTGGTGCGTGTGAGTTCAATAGAGGCCTGTTTGTCAGAGGCCCAGCCAATTGTTCCATGTATCCACTGGTAGTTCATACCGCCATCACTACCACCGGGGTGGACTTTAGCTGCGTACCATCCAAAGGCTCCATAAATTGTGTCTTTGTTGTTAGAGTCTTTAGTGATCCATTTTCGTCCCCAGCCAAATGAAGGTTCAGGTTCACCTTTGCTATTGCGAGGTGCTTTGGCAGGGATTGTAGAAAGACTTTGTCCTTGTTTGTACCAATGTGGATAGTGTCCAGCGCTATCTTGATAAAGTTTAATCCACTCCGAAATTTTAGAGTGACCTAAAAGAGTAGTGAAAGCATATCGATCATCTCTTGTTCCTTCTTCTGGACGACCGACAACCATTTCTGTTTCGAGAACTAATTTATGGGGGCAGCCTGGGGAAGTTGTGCAGCGCTCGTAAACACGAGTGATTTCGGAAGCGACATTCTGAATCACAAAGTATTTGCCTGGAGCATTGAGTGCCGCAACATCATTAAGAAAATCTTTAGAGACAAACAAGGCCGATACGCCTGCCGGTGTTTTAAAAGTATTGGCTTTAATAATTTTAACTTGTACAAGGGGAGTTGCAGCGGTTAGCAAATCAACGATTTCTACAGTATCACCAGCAGTTAAACGTCCTAGAATATTATCACTGCTTGCTGTTTGTGTTGAAGAGCGTACGTTGAGATTATTACCTGTAATGTAGTATTGCTTGCCAACTTTAAGATGTTCTTTGCCCGCTACCTGTGCAGTGGATGTTGATTGTTTAGCTGATGACGAAGCTGATGTTTGCGCCCAAAGGGTTTGCGGGGGCAGCAACATAAAGCTAGCCATAACACCGGCATAGATACGTGACGATAAAATTGACATAAATAACCTCCAAAATGATAGCTCACGGGTGCCAATGCAAAAACTGTGAGCATCAGTTTATTTCTCTTTAAGTCTATTTAATTGAATCTGGTCACCAAAAATTGAGTTTATACAAAATTTGCCTTGCCAACGTATTGATCAAATTGTCAAAAAATGTCTCTTCTTGATACAGGAATAAGTATAAATCATTATTTGTAGAAAATCCCTTCGGACGCCAATTTTGGTCACGCTGTCTTCTCTATAACTGCACTTCTAGCTTCTAAAGCAATATACGCTAATAACATTTGGTACAGCTCTTGTATTCAATAATGGTAGGGAGAACTAAATGACGTGGAATAAGATTGTCTCCACATTATTAATACAGAGCTTGGTGTTATCGGTAGTCAGCACCGGTATGGCACAGTCTCGAAAAGCTGTTTGCTTAGAGGTTGAGCCAGTTTGCACGCGCCAGAACTTAGCAAATTTCCCTAACTTTAAGTTGCCTAATCAAAACTTCATTACGATTTACTCGGAACCACTCCGTCTATTATATAGTCAAAGAGATTACCGTAATATTTGGCATGCTAATAATCGCCTCGATATAGATAAGATGTATGCTTTGATTGCTTTTTTTGAAGAACTCACGACTGCTAAAATCGTGGACTTCTCTAGGCAGAGTGCTTATTTGCGGACTTTCTTGTTCACGACAAAACCAATCGTGACAACGGAATATCTAGCATCAGCGCTATTAATCGAAGCTTTAGACAAAGTAGAAAATCGTCGTGGCAGATTTTTTGAGAATTTTAAAGACTTAGCATCAGTAGTTGATCAGCCTGCAGCTCATTTAAAGTCATCTCTAATTAATGCCTATATAAAAGCAAAAGCTGAACCCAAAAAAGAAGTGGTTAAGCCAGAAAAACCTGTGAGTAATCCTGCAACTCCTGAGACACCAAAAGCTCCGGTGGTGCAACCAACTCCACCGTCTCAGTCAGTAGTTGTAGCCCCAGTGACTCCAGCCCCAACTACGCCAGCTGCTCCAGCAAGAGAAGAGGTGCGACCAGTAGAAAACGTATCGGTGATTCCAGGTACTGGATCTATTGTGGTTCCAATAAAAGAAATTGGGATCAGTCGAGCGAGATACGAAACAGATCCGACAGAAATGCAATCTGAGAACTTTGTATCTACTCTTGGTCAAAACTTGTTTGTTCAAGAATCTGGAGTTGCAACATCTTTGGTGCAAGAAGTTCGTAAAATATTAAGAGATGCCGAAGTGCATGGACTAAATCCAGATGATTATTGGGATCGGTACACAGAAAATAACTATAATAATGGACGAGTTTTAAATCGTTTGGATTTTCACCAACAAGTTGGCAGAGGAATTTTACGCTATGTAACCCATCTCAATATTGGAAGAGTTCAGCCACAAAAAATAGACTCTTTCAAGTTTGCAACTCGTAGTTTTGGTGACTTCTTTTCTTTAACAATTGCGCTCAATGGTGCTTTGACCAATTTAGGGGCTTTGTTGGAGTCCTATGCTCCTAGTCATCCTCAGTATAAGGATCTTAAACTCATGCTTAATAACTTGCGCTATATTCAAGCGCAGGGGAGCTCTATTGCAACTCTGAATCGGGATCTGTCTTTGTATCAAATGGGTAAACGTAATTCTCATATTTTAAATATGCGCACTCGTTTGGCTCAGTTGGGATACCAAGTAAAGACGGGCTCTGATGTTTATGATGTTGAGCTGGATGAGGTGCTGAGAAAGTTTGCTTCGCAAAACAGTCTTGCGAGCAAGTTAGGTGATGCTCATATTCAAAAACTCAATGTCAGCATTGCCGATCGCATCAAACAAGTTATAGTCAATATGGAGAAGCTGCGCTTCTTACCAGTGGGTCCAGAGAGTCGCTACATATTTGTGAACTTAGCTTTTTCTGAAGTAAAACTTTATGATGCCGGCTCTATCAAAATGAATTTCCGCACAGTCAATGGACGCATGAATGGGCCACAGGATGATAAGAAAACTCCCTCAATGACTCAAGTCATGAGGCACGTGTTGTTGAACCCAACCTGGACAGTGCCTGCTGGTATGGCAGTAACAAGCAAGGTGCCATTGATTCAAAGAGATGAAAATTACGCTGACAAGAATAACTTTAAAGTAGCTCAAGGTTTTGTCGAAAAACGAGTTTGGGATCCAGTTCTAGAAAGATATATGATTAAGCGCGTGCCTGACTATATCAGTTGGAGCAGTGTTGATTGGTCAGGCTTTAGACCCAATCCTTCGACTCGCTACTGGATTGTACAGCAACCAGGCTTTGCTTCTACTTTAGGTGTGTTGAAGTTCCCACTTTATGATTACCAAAATCAAAATCGTATTAATGAAGATGATATTTATCTCCATGATACCAACGAGAGGCACTTATTTGCTAACGCAAAAAGATTGGATAGTTCTGGATGTATTCGTTTGCAGTATCCAGTAGAGTTTGCAGCAGAATTGGTACAAGGTAACCTGGGTTATGATTTAGATAAGATTAAATCTTATTTGCCAACCCATGCTGAAGATGAAATTGCCGAAGACTACACTAACATGCAGATTAATCTTCGTCGTCCCATTACTGTTCACTTATTGTATTTGACAGCTGAGAAGGGTGAACAAAACGAAATGCGCTTTGTAGAGGATCAGCATGCTTATCAATTGGACGGAAAAATTCTTGCTGCCATCGAAGGAAGCCGCTAGGCTTCTTTCATGCCTGTTTTGTTTTTAATTTTATACTTACTATCTTTGCCACAGAGTGGTCATGCGGAACAGGCTCAAGAATTACCAGTGTCGCCAAGTTATCATTCCATACAAAAGTGTTTTAAGGGTTTTGATGCCCCTAGGCTTCGGCAAAAGCTTGAACTCGAAGAACTCAAAAAAGTTTTGGATAAAAAAATTGCCACTTTGCGTTCCGAAGTGAAAGAGCGAGTTGTTTCCTACAGGGATCTGAAAGGTGAGGTCTATAGGCTAAAGGACTTTATGACGGGTTACGATAAGCTCGGTAAGGTCCAGCGGGGTCTAACGCTGGAGCGTGTCAATAATGAAGGGCTAGGTGAACCAGTTTCTTTGCCACGGAAGGATGTGGTTAATCCCACGGCCCAAACGATTTCAAAGTATCTGGGCAATCAAACTGTTCAAGAAGACCGTATCATTACCTTTGATTACAAGTCTAACTCACTGCGCGCAACGACGGTTCGCAATCTGCAGGGTATTGAGAAATATAAAATCGAAAGTCTCAAAAAAAAGTGGTCCTTGGACTGTAGTAAGCAAGACGGACAGTTGGTTATTTGCCTCTGCTCTAAAAATTAAAATTACTTGCTAAGTCCTTGTAAACATATATACTTTTTTTAGTTATTTGAGATAGGAAAGAGCGATCTAATGAAAGCTGGGAATTTAGTGACATCTGAGAAAAAAACTCATCAATTTCTGATTGCGGGTGTTCCCTACAAATTAAAGACTTCCCACGACGAAGCAACTGTCCACGAGTTAGTAGAGTTTGTAAACTCGCGGATGGAAGAAGCATTGGCAGCAACTAAAAATGGTTCATTTCAAAATGCAGCTGTATTAACTGCAATGAATCTTGCCGAAGAGCTGATTCTTTTAAAGCGTAAAGCCCATCGTGAGCTTCAACGACTCGAAGAAAAAGCCTTAAAGCTTTCAGTGGATCTTGAAAAGTGAACCTAAACGCAGAAAAACAGAAGTGGCGCGATTCTATTAAGTCGTCACTCAAAGCTGCTCGCGAGCAGCAGCCTCTTATGCAAGAGGGTTTTTCTCGATCACTCCAACTCTTTCTCAAACAACAGACGGGTCTGTGGTCTGCCTATCAGGCATTAACAGATGAAGTGAGCGTGCTGAAGGCCGTAAGTGACAGCCGCCATTTGCAATGGGCATTTCCGAGAGTTATCGGAAACGAATTAGAGTTTTGTTTTCCAAAGATCTTTGTCAAAGGTCCTTGGGGAATTTTGGAACCTTCAGCAGATAGCCCAATCTGTGAAGTTCGTTCACTTACGGGAATGTTGATCCCAGGTTTAGGTTTTTCCAAACAGGGGCATCGGCTTGGACGAGGTAAAGGTTTTTTTGATCGAGCTTTAAGTCAACATCAGGGCCTCAAAGTAGGCGTGTGTTTTGACTTGCAGCTTTTTGATGAAGAACTCCCATTTGAAGAGCATGATGTCGCTATGGATTGGATTATAACTGAAAATTTGTGGGTTGATTGCATAAAGAAGGAAGTGCACCCATGGAAATCGTTATCGCCGTTGTCGTAGGTTTGTTAGTTGGCGGATTTGTAGCTTATTTTGCCAAAAAAATTCAAGATGAGAGCAAGAAAAAATCTGCAAAAGCAGAAGCAGAACGTATCGTAGCTAAAGCAAAATCAGAAGCTGCAAAAATCAAAAAAGACTCAGAAAACAAAGCAAAAGATTTTGAAACACGCGCACGTAAGAATGTCGAAGCTGATATTCACAAACAAAAATCTACACTCAAAAATAAAGAGTCTCAATTAGAGCGTCGCCTTAAAGAGATTGAAGATCAGCTCAAAGCTAAGCTCGAAGAAAATGAGCGTTATTTGAACTCACTTAAAGATCGTGAAGACAAAGTTCATATCTCAGAAGCACGTATCAAAGATATGGAGAAAAAAGCAGAAGAGCAGATTCAAGCCTTAAAAGTTAGACTTGAATCCATTGCTTCAATGACTCAAGAGGATGCAAGACGCCAGCTTTTGTCGGCACTAGAAGAAGAAGCAAAGGCAGAAGCGGCTAAAAAGATTTTGGCCATCGAAGAAGAAGCCGTTAAAGAAGCTGACAAAAAAGCTCGCCGTGTGATTGCAACAGCCTTGTCTCGATTTGCTTCTGAGTACACATCAGAGAGAACTGTTTCTGTCTTGGCTCTTTCAAATGATGAAATGAAGGGTAAGATCATTGGCCGTGAGGGCCGTAATATTCGCACACTTGAAGCACACTGTGGTGTTGACTTGATCGTAGATGACACTCCAGAAGCTGTGGTTATTTCTGGTTTTGATCCTGTTCGCAGAGAGCTCGCTCGTCGCACAATTGAAAAACTTATGGAAGACGGGCGCGTTCATCCAGCTCGTATTGAAGAGGTGGCTGAAAAGCAAAGAGCTGAACTCATGAAGTCTATCAAAGAAGAGGGCGAAAGAGTCATCGTCGAGCTTGGTTTGGGTTCGATGCACCAAGAGCTCATCAAGTTAGTGGGCTCTCTCAAGTTTAGATCTTCTCATGCACAAAACTTGTTAAATCACTCTTTAGAGGTCGCACATATCGCAGGCTTGTTGGCTGCAGAGTTGGGTGTAAGTGTGAAAGCAGCAAAACGTGCTGGTTTGTTACACGATATTGGTAAAGCAGTTGAGCACACAGTTGAAGGAAATCATGCAATAGTTGGCGCTGAGTGGGCAAAAAAATATGGTGAGAGCGAAGAAGTTTGTCACGCGATTCGTGCCCATCATGAAGATGAGAAGCCGGCAACTTTATTAGCTTGGATTGTTTATGCAGCTAATATTCTTTCTAATTCTCGCCCAGGAGCAAGACGTCCAAATATGGACAACTACATCCAGCGTTTGGAGGATTTAGAGAGCATTGGAAATAGCTTTGATGGCGTTCTTAAAACATATGCTTTGCAAGCGGGTAGAGACATTCGTGTTCTTGTGGAGAGCTCTCGTGTTTCTGACGAGCAGGCTTCGATGTTAGCGCGTGATGTGGCTCGTAAGATTGAGCGCGAAATTCCACAAGCTGGCAATGTGAAGATCTCAGTGATTCGTGAATCACGCTCTGTTGAGCACGCTCGATAGGAGAAGGCTTTATGAGTTTTATTGCCCCTGAAGAGCAACTCGAAAGAATTAAGTTCGGAGTCGCAGAGTTTATTAACGACGAAGAAATGTTAAAAAAACTCAAGCGCTCGCAAGCTACTGGCAAGCCATTGAATATCAAATTAGGTGCGGACCCTACGCGACCTGATATTCATATTGGTCACACTGTGGTGATTAATAAGTTAAAAGTGTTGCAGGATTTAGGACATCAAATTCTCTTTTTGATTGGTGATTTTACTGCCATGATTGGTGATCCTTCTGGCAAAAACTCGACTCGCCCTATGTTGACGAGAGAAGAGATTGAAGAAAATGGAAAAACCTACGCCAAGCAGATTTTTAAAATATTAGATCCTGAAAAAACTAAGATTGTTTACAATTCTGAGTGGATTAATGCCATGAAGCCATCTGAGTTTGTGAGCATGACTTCTAAGTACACAGTGGCCAGACTTTTAGAGCGAGATGATTTTACTAAGAGATTTAAAGCCAATTCGCCAATTGGGGTGCATGAGCTTTTATATCCACTCACGCAGGGTTATGACTCTGTGGCTCTAAAATCAGATCTAGAACTGGGTGGAACAGATCAGAAGTTTAATCTCTTAGTAGGTCGTGATTTGCAGGGAGCTTACGGTCAGGAGCCACAATGTGTGCTGACGATGCCAATTTTAGAGGGTATCGATGGCGTTCACAAAATGTCGAAGTCTTTAGACAATTACATTTCTGTGGTGGATACGCCAAAAGAAATGTTTGGAAAGACAATGCGAATCTCTGATGAGTTGATGTATCGTTGGTATGCGCTGTTAACAGACATCACAGCACCTTCGTTGGAGAGTCTCAAGAGAGATGTGGAGGAGGGAAAGAAACACCCTCGTCAGGTTAAAGTTGATTTAGCTAAGTTTTTAATCGCTCGTTTTCACTCGCAGTCAGATGCTCAGCATGCAGAAGAAGAATTTAACCGCATTTTTGTTGATAAGGGATTGCCTGATGAAGTGCCGGTATTTGAAGAGCCTGCAGCAGCTGATGTTTCATTTGTGCAGCTCATGGTGAAA
>JBKHVM010000013.1:43475-45825 GCA_046570065.1 Bdellovibrionia bacterium | reverse complement strand
ATCCATGAGCTAGCCAGAGCATCGCCCTTTGGGCGAACACCTCCGGTTTGCTGGATGTCCCGGCCACAGAGGGCTTCATAGGGGCTCCCCCAGCTTAAATGAACGAAGTCTTAATGGCGATGGCGGTCTTAACCTCAAGGATGAGTGTGTGCGTGAAAGTTAGATCCCCTTTGGGAGGGGGCGTGCACTCGACTCCATACCACTCCAAGGGAGAGTGGGGCTAGGTGCTCTCTGCGCTGACGGGCTTTGAGAGCAGGGCCCCGCGAGAGTGGGTCTCTGACGTAGGGCCGCCCCATGTGGTTTCTTTTGAGGAGCGTGGAGTTAGTTGAGTTCTACTGAGGCTTGTTGTTTTTTGTGGAAGAAGCGGATGTAGTCGTTGACGTTTTTAAGACGTGATTGAGTTAAGGTTTTTTGTGCTTCTTGGTAGATTTCTTTTGGATTGTTAAAAATTTCTGATGTGAATTGGTACAGTGGCTGATTGTCTTTTGTGAGTTCAACCTTGATGCCATAGTGATCTGACAAATACATTTCGTTTTTTGTTTTTAAGTTCTGTGTAAAATTGCTGATACGCCATTGTGAGTTGGCGAAACTTTTACTAGCGAAAATATAATCAAAAATCTTGTCTTCACTCAACCAACCCAGAGGGTTTTCTGCGCAGTATGTGCAATAATGTGCTGGATATCGCCCACCATAATACTTTTCACCGAGGTCTTCGAGTTGCAAGAGATGCTTTAATAAACGTAACTCTACAGAGGCTGGGTCTGCATTAAAATCACCACTTAAAATAATCACACCTGGCTTTGCCAACTTATACCAAGAATACAAGTCCACTACTTGGGTTACACGCACGGCACTTGAACTTGGGTGCAAGTGAGTGTTCACCAAATAGAATCTCTCGTCGTCGATTTGTGTTTCGATAATATGGAATGCTTTTTTTACATTTGCGACAGAGCGCACTCGGTCAAAAATACCTTGATCACTGTTCACGCGAAATGAATATGTCCATTCTTCTTTTGCATCCAAGCGATGTGCCGTCATCACACCAATTCTGGATTTACGGTTAGGCGTCGCTATTTGGTAATGACTCTTTAATCCCCGCTCATAAATATCAATAGTACTATCGTTCCAAACCTCTTGCAGTTGAATGATATCACACTGCTCTTTACGCAACTCTTCCACAACCACTTGGGATCTGGCACTCACACTGCGCGCATAAATGGGACCGTAAGCATTAAAGTTTTGAATACAAAGTGTTTCTTTTGCTTGCGCCGTTTTATAGATACCAAAAAAACTCAAAACGCACAGAAAAAGTATCTTTTTCATTAACGACATCTCTTCTCTATGGCATCTGCAATATACATTAGCTGAGTTTGATCTTCACGCACATCCCAACGCCAAGTAAAATCACGGCAATCATACCACCAAGGAAAAACAATCTCCCCAAAGGCCTGCCACTTTCCTTCTTTGCGTAGCTTGTTGAAGACAATTTTTTCAACGTTTTGCAAAGTTTTATCTGACAGCAAACCATACTCTTTTAATTCCATTCCCAAGTCCACGCTCGTCACAAATTTAATTTGCCCTGGCTTTGTTGGAGACTGCGCTCTCCCTTTGGAGGAATACGCCTCGCGAATAAAAATTAAGGCAGGAATTTGTGGAAACTCCCTCACCATCTGTTCATAAACCGCAGGATCAAATTGTCCATTGTCGCCAAAATACAAAATAAAACTTGGTTGTTTTTCTTGGATCAGCTTACGAATCACTTGCTGCTTTAACTCCGGATCTTGCGTAACTCCTGGGTTTAAGTGAAGACCATGCACCGGAAAGTTTTGATTCTCTAAAAAATCCTCATGCTTATCTTCCATCAATACCCTAGGTGCTAAACTCACGTAATGAAATTCTGCATTTTTTAGATTTACTCTGAGCGCATTGAAAATCTCTGGCATTCCCGAAAAGAAGCTTTTTTCATCCAGCGCTGAAGATACAGCCCCTGATTGTGACAAAACATGAGCAACTTTTATCGTGTCATCTATATCAGAAATAACTAAGGGACGCGCTTGCGCTGAAAAACTCAAAATGAAAACAGCTAAATTAACAAATAATTGCACTTTCATATTAGGACCTCTCTTCGAATTTTGCGCTATCACGCAAAAACTCTACCTCAAACTCTGCGCTCTTCAAGGCCAATCCCTCAGCGCTACGCAGAACCTTCCATGAAATTTTAGCAACTTCCCAACCCCATTCAGTGGTGGGCACTTCCAGCACTTGATAATGCTTTGAGTAATATCCCAACCCCAGTCTCCATCCTAAATGTTCGCCCCTCACCTCTACCAAATCTAACTCAAAGCACGGC
>JBKHVM010000013.1:0-43465 GCA_046570065.1 Bdellovibrionia bacterium | reverse complement strand
GAACGATCTCAGAGATGATTTGATGTAATTCCCACAATTCACCCCTGATTGAGGACCGCAACTTCGACCAAGATTTAGACCTTACCCCATGTTCACCATCGGTGAGCCTCTCTTGGAACTTAACAGCTAAGCGCTCGAACCACTCATCAAACTCGACTAGATTTAAGACCATTCCTGACTCAGGATCTATTTTCCCTTGCAGTCCGATAGTGAGATCAAAACAAAAAACCCGCGACAAAAAGCGCGGGTTTTTAGATTGTAGACTTAATCTTTGCTGACGAAAAAGTACTGTTTTCATCTATTTCATAGCACGAAAGAATTCATTATTCATTTCGATGTCGGAGCGACTACGGAACTGAGCAGTCCATGCATCAAACATTCCCGCTCCACGAGCTTTTTGCTGAAGCTGATCCGCCTGTGCTGTTTTTGTAGGGGCTTCCTTTTTCACTTCTTTGAGCTTGATGACGTACTTCACAGCGCCATCACGCACTAATCTTTTAACAAGTGGCTGCGAAGGGCTTGCCTCAAACGCTGCTTCTCTTGCTACTGGAGATTGTAACTTTGCCCAATTTTCCTCTCCTAGGGACATCAAGCCAGTTTCTTCCCAAGTTACACCCAAATTTTTGAGCTGAGCTGAAACACCTGCTTCATCACCTTTAGCCAATGCCTCCTCAAGAGTTTTAGTTATCTCGTTAGAGCGATCTTGACCCAAAAGTTTCTGGGCGATTTGCTGTTTGAAGTCTTCAAACTTAGCCTCTGTCGCAGCTTTTTTATCATTCACTTTAATCAAATGATAACCAAAATCCGTCTGTACTGGTTCTGTAATCTCTCCCACTTTCGCCGAAAACGCCGCCGCCTCAAAAGCTGGAACCATACGACCACGACCAAAATATCCAAGATCACCCTTGGCTTCTTTAGAGCCAGGATCGTCACTATATTGTGCGGCCAATGAGCCAAAATCTTTAGATGCCGCTTGCGCCTTGATATCTTGCGCTTTTTTTAGAGCTGCTTGCATCGCCTGACTGTCTTTTGGATCTGCTTTGATCAGAATGTGCTGAGCTTTTACTTCTTCTTCACCATTGAACTCAGCACGATTGCTCTCAAAATATTGTTGTACTCTTTTGGCAAAATCCTCTTTAGCTAAGGCTTCTGTCGCTTCTCCGGCACTGACATTCACTTTATTTGCCGAACTCGCATCTTCCACTCGCGCCACAAGATAATTCACTTTTACACTGTTAAGCTCTTCTTCTTTTTTTCCTTCTACAGTCAGCGGCCAAGAGCTTGCTTCAAACACCCGGCGCAAACGCACGTTGATAATCTCTTTGCGAATTTTGTTTTCAAAATCTCCTGGCGACATGCGAGTCGACTCTAAATAACGCATGTAGAATTCTCTCTGGAACAACCCATTTTGTTGAAATCCAGGAATATCCTTAACAATAAAGTCTCTTACTTCGGCATCAGTAGCTAAAATGCCATTTTTTTGAGCGGCCTGATAAACCACTTCCGCTCGCACCAAACTCTCGAGGGCTTGCTGCTGAAGGTATTGACGCTGAGAGCTAAAATCAAAGCCGCCACCAAAAAGACTATTATAATACTGTTGAATTCTCTGTTCCTCTTGTTGGTAGTCCACTAAAGAGATGAAAGTGCTGTTCACTTTTGCTACAGAACCTGCCCCTCCCATTTCATTGGGCATACCAAAAAACACAAAGACCATGATAATGGCTCCGAATAGAATGTAAGCCGTGATGTTCTTAGCTGAGATTTTTTGTTTAAGCTTATCCGCCAAAGTTTGCGCCATGTCTGTCTCCCGTAAATCTATGGCGTTTATTAGCACCTGAAAATTTTCTTTTTTCAAGCACAAACTATTGGAAACTCTCGTCAAGTTTTGTTAGCGTTGTGTGCAGAGCGTGAGGTGACCTTTGAATTTTTTCAACTTTGACTTAAAAAAAGCCATCATGGCCTTGGTTGTATTGATATTACCCTTGGTGTCAATCAACATGCAACAACGCCCCCAAGAGTCTCAATGGTACACCCGTCCTTTTACGCTTTTAGCAAGCACTGTACAAAGTGGGATCTATAGTTTTAGCAATGGTGTGCAATCCACCACTGCGACTTACCTTGATCTTATCGGCATCAAAAAGTTTAATGCTGAATTGCGCAGCCAGAATCAAGAACTCCTCACTCGTCTGAATTTAATGAATGAACTCTCCATTGAAAACGAGCGACTCAAAAAACTTCTCGACTTCAAACAGAACACTCCCATGGAACTCACTGCCGCTCAGGTTGTGGGTAGAGATTTGGTTCCAGATCACAATACTATTACGATCAACAAAGGGACTCAGCACGGCCTCAAAGCCGGTATGGCTGTGATCACCACACAGGGAGTTCTTGGATATATTTTTAGACCTGAACTACTCTCATCTCAAGTTATGCTCATTACGGATCGCTACTCAGTGGTTGATGGCATTATCGCACGCACTCGTGCTCAAGGCATTGTTGAAGGAAAAAGCTCCACAAGTTTAGTTCTAAAATATGTCGAAAAAACTGCAGACGTTAAAGAAGGCGACTTGGTAGTCACTGGGGGATTAGATAATATTTTCCCTAAAGGTTTTCCAATTGCCGTAGTCGACTCGATAGAGAGAAAAACCTACAGTATCTCTCTTCGTATTGAATTAAAGCCCGTCATTGATCCCCGCATGGTAGAGGAAGTTTTTGTGGTTACTTCTGCCAAGGGAGAAGACTTTACTCCTATTTTTGCTCCGCCGACAGAAGAGGCTAAGACAGAAACAGACTCTACAACTGAGGAAGCAGGAGCTCCACAGTGAAAAGCAATTGGGATCGCCTTTTAAATGTTTTTTTAATCAGTCTTGTTTTTATATTGTTTGCAGGAATTGAAACAACGTTGTGGCCCTATATCTTGGGCACAATACCCTCACCGATGTTTTGGCTCTGTGTGATTATTTATACCACTCTCTATCGTCGTATGACTGTAGGGATTGGCTTTATCTATGTCTTCAGTTTACTGCTCTTGGGTTTTTCTCTAATGCCACTGAAGATGATCCTAATTCCACTTGCTCTGCTTTTTATTGTACTCAATTCTTTTAAAGGCCGAGTTTTTTGGTCGGGACCGAGCTACTTTGTGCTCGTCTCCTCGGCTGCATCATTTTTCTATCATATAATCTATATAGCTGTTTCTTACTGGCTAGAACGAAATCCCGCCACTATCGAATGGGAATCGCGACTTCTGACTCTGCTATTTACCCCCTTGGTCACTTATCCGATTTATTTAATTATCAATACTATCGATCGCTGGACTCACTCTGAGCATTTAGCTGAGTCTGGAGGTTTTGAATTATGAGTACTTACGTCAGCAACCCCGATGAAGCTAAAGAGTACCTATCACGCTACCGCATATTCTATGTGGCATTAGGTGTTGTTTTTAGTATTTTTATAATGCGTTTGTGGTACCTACAGATTCTATCTGGCAATGAACTTCGTGAGTTCTCCGAGAAAAACCGCATCAAACAAAATAAAATTGCGGCTCCTCGTGGACTCATGCTGGATCGCGAAGGAAAAGTTTTAGTCGAGAACCTTCCTGGCTTTGAAGCCGCACTTTCTCCTCAGTATATTGAAAACCTAGAAGAACTGGCACAAAAAGTCGCACCTATTATTGGTACCGATGTCGAAAAGCTCATTGCTCGCGTAAAAAAGAGTCGCAGAGTCAACGGACCCTTTGCCGTGGTGAGACTCAAAGAGGGGCTGTCTCGTGATGAAGTCATTCGCTTAAAACGCATTCGCCTCGACACTCCAGGTCTGGAGATCAGAGAGTCTATATTGCGTCACTATCCCATCCACGAAAATGGCGCCCAGCTCTTTGGTTACGTTAGTGAAATTTCTAAAAAACAAATCACAACCCTCAACCAACTTTACAACGGAGAAATTGTTTTTGAACAAGGGGATATCATTGGTAAAGCTGGCCTAGAGGAAGTTCTTGAGAGAGACATTCGCGGTAAAGATGGTATCAGCTTTATTCAAGTAGATGCGAGAGGGCGCGAAACAATCACACAAACACCAAATGTTTATGGTGAAAAAATCCGTGATCTCGCCCCTATTCACGGCAACAATGCTGTTTTGACAATTGATAGAGACATTCAAGAAGCTGCCTACAAATCCATGGTGGACCTCAAACGTATGGGCGCCGTTGTCGCAATGAAGACCAACGGAGAAATTTTAGCTTGGTTAAGTGCTCCCTCTTTTGATCCCAACGTTTTTGCTACAGGGATTCCTGCTGCTACTTGGTCCAAACTTATCAATGATCCTTTTAAGCCTTTACGTAATAAAGCCATTCAGGATCACAACGCTCCGGGCTCAACTTACAAACCTTTTATCGCTTTAGCTGCCTTACAAGAAAAAGTGATCACTCCCAGCACTGTTGTTGCAGCTCCGGGTGTCTTTTATTTCGGTCGTCGCCCTTATCATGACCATCAAAAAGGTGGACACGGAAATATCACAGTTTACGAAGCTATTGAGCGCAGCTCCAATGTTTTCTTTTATAAAATGGGTATTTCATTGGGCGTGGATAAAATGTTTAACTACGTCACAGCTCTAGGTTTAGGCGCAAAAACAGGTGTGGACTTAAATCGTGAAATCTCAGGGACAGTACCAAGCAGTGCCTGGAAAAAGGCAGCCATTGGAGAAGAATGGCAACCGGGTGAAAACCTTTCTACTGCTATTGGCCAAGGCTTTGTCAATGCCACTCCCCTACAGATGGCCGTTGCCTACAATACTATTGGCACTGAAGGAAAAGTTGTAAAACCCTTTATTCTTAAAAAAGTTCTCGACCAAGAAGGTAAAGTCCTCAAAGAAAACTTTCCGCAAGTTTTGCGCGATCTGCAACAACCTCAAAGTAACGGCCTAAAAATTTCTGCTGAGAACTTTAAAGCAGTCAAAGAAGGCATGAGACGAGTGGCCAACGGTGAACGCGGAACTGCTCGCTATCATAAAATACCTGGCTTTGAGATGGCTGGCAAAACAGGAACAGCTCAGGTAATGAGTTTTTCTGCAGACCAAATCTACGCGAAGTGCGACTCACGACCTATTCATATGCGCCACCATGGTTGGTATGTTGCCTTTGCTCCAGCTGACAACCCAGAAATCACGGTAGCCGTTTTTGCAGAACATGCCTGCTCAGGTAGTGGCGGCGCAGCTCCTGTTGTTCGTGATATTATGGAAGCTTACTTTACTAAATATTACCCTGACGTTGTGGCTGCCGCAAAAAACAAAAAAGCAGCTAAAGCCCCAGCCCCCAAACCTGCTGCACAAGAAGGAGAAGACTAATGAGTCTTACCTTACAAGTAGAAGAGCGTAATCTCTTTAAAAAGATCGACTGGAATTTTATTATTATTATTTTAGTCCTTAACTTTATTGGCCTCATCAATCTTTATTCTGCCACTCACGGCCCCAACAGCACTGATGTGGCCAACTTGTTCCTTCAACAAATTGTTTGGCTAGCAGCAGGTTGGACGATCTTTTTTATCTGCACTTTTGTGGATTACATGATTTTGACTAAAATTGCTCTGGTCATTTATATAATGAATTTTTTTGCCATATTATATGTGACCTTCTTTGGTGAAGTGGCCCTTGGAGCCCAACGCTGGATTGACTTTGGTTTTTTCCGCTACCAACCGTCAGAAACCATGAAGCTTGCACTGATCATGCTCTTGGCAAAGATTCTCTCAACTCGCTCGAGTTATGGCGGCGGCATGGGCTTCAAAGAACTTGCGACTCCATTGATCGCGCTGCTGATTCCGTTTGGACTTGTCGTGGAACAGCCTGACTTGGGAACAGCCATGATGTTGGCTGCCATAGGCAGCACGATGATACTTTTTGTTAAAGTCAAAAAGAGTATTATCATCAGTGCAGTCATCGCTGTCGCTATTGCAATACCCATGGCTTGGAATTTTGTTCTCCATGATTATCAAAAAAATCGTGTTTATACTTTTATTTCTCCCACCAAAGATCCTCGAGGGACAGGCTACAATTCCATCCAATCTCGTATTGCAGTTGGCAGTGGTCAGTTTGTTGGCAAAGGATTTCGCAAGGGAACTCAATCACAGTTGGAATTTTTACCGGAGCGACACACAGATTTTATCTATTCAGTTTTAAGTGAAGAGTTTGGCTTTGTCGGCTCCGTTTCTACCATTGGTCTTTTTTGCGTGCTCTTTTTGTTGGGTATTCGCGTTGCCAGCAATGCGAGAGACAAATTTGGAGCGCTTCTCACTGTAGGCGTCATGGCCTACGTCTTCTGGCATATGTGTGTGAACATCGGCATGGTGATTGGACTGTTACCTATCGTCGGCGTGCCTTTACCACTTTTAAGTTATGGTGGCTCAAGCATGCTCACCACTATGGCCGGCTTAGGCATTGTCTCTAGTGTGGCTTTCCGCCGCTATTTATTCTAGATATTATATTTTTAAGAAACAGCATTTGAGGACCATCTCGCAAGAGGTAGTCCTCGCCGGTGTAACCAAACCAATCCCAACATCCATTAGGATTCCGAGCTGATCTTTGCGTTGCTGGAAAAACTACTACAAAACGATTGCCTTCAGCCCAATCCAAGAGCTCAGTTCCCACTACAAACTGATCTCCCACAATAGCTGGCCCCATCAAACATCCGTGCAACATCATCACGAGGTGACATTTGTTTTTCTGGCAGTACTCAGGAATATAAACTCGCCCCACGTCACTTACTTTGCTCTCCACCGAAGCAAATTCTTTTTGATTAAAGTAGTAAAGACTTTCATTTTTTTGTTTCTCAGCAGGCTGCAAAGATCCTAGCCAATACTGCAGAAGATGTCCCGAAAGGTCATATTCACAATTGATCAGCCACGGCAGCTGACTCAACCCACATTCTTTATCACTTTTATTGGTGGGATAACCATGCCCAGCTGGGAGATGAGTCACGGCAAAATAAGGGGCTCCTAGTTTTTGATAAAACTGTTCGAGAACTACAGCTGAGGCTGGCGCCAAAACTGAATCCTTCTGACCTTGAAATATAAAACTTCTGTGATTCTTGAGCTTACTAATTTCACCAATTTTTTTTTGAGTTACCAAATCATCTAGTTTAAGAAAAATCTTTGAAAGATCTATTGCATTGGGATCTTTCATGCACACTCGACTTGCCCTCTGCCAATCGCCATCAGAGCAAGACCAAACACCTCCGGCAATCATCCCCACTCCAGCAAATAACTCTGGATAAGCTACTTGCATTTGCTGAACCATAAAAGCTCCGCTGGAAATACCAGCGATATAGATATTACTAACTTGAAGTGATGGTAAAGAAATGACCTGCGGCTGTGGCTTTTCAACTTCTGTCGCCACCGCTTTCTGGCTCAAATGTAATACACAAACAAAGGCGCTAAAATGAGCAAGAAAAATATAAAAAAAGGGGCTGAATTCACAGCCCCTTGTTCGTCTATTAAACATTTTTAGTTAAAAAGTCAGTCAATGCGTCCTTCGGCTGGTTACCAACAATTTGCGCAACCTCGGCACCACCTTTAAAAAGGATGAGAGCTGGAATTCCACGAATTCCATATTTGCCTGGGGTCATTTGATTTTCGTCCACATTGAGCTTAACAATTTTGACTTTACCAGCAAACTCACCAGCAAGTTCTTCAAGTTTCGGCGCAAGAGCACGGCAAGGACCACACCACTCTGCCCAAAAATCAACAAGTACAGGAACATTAGATTTTAAAACTTCAGCTTCAAATGTGCTGTCAGAAACAGCGGTAGTTAAAGTGCCCACGTGAACTCCTCAAAAAGTGTTTATAAGATATAACACATCTTTTTTATTAGATAGAACATTTAACGCAATTACTTCTTAAAAAGTGCTTTCACAAACTGTCGTCTTAACTCATCTAATTCCTTGAGTTTTTCTTGGCTCCACTCTTTGAGTAATTCTTTTTGAATTTTGCGAGTCTTAACCCTCACAACTGTAGATTGGGGATTGATTTTGACTTTTGCCAATGCCGAGGTGTAACGATTTCTCTTTTCTGCACTTAGAGTTGAGGCGTCCTCAACTTCCTTTTTGATTCGCTCTAATTCGATCTCTAGCAGCTGCTCCTCTGCTGGCACCTCTCCCAAACTCGTGAGAGTATCACTTGAAATATCACTGCCAACCTCTTGCAATTTTTTAGCAATTTCCCTTGGCATCACTTCGCCACTAACATCAACTGGCTTATTGCCAAGAAGCTCTTGCTCCAAATTTGAGAGATCCACATCAGAAAATAATGAATCACTATCAGACTCAGACTTAACATTCTGTTGCGAGCCACCTTCTCCGGCCCCGCGAACAAAGACACTTTCTTTGGCAGCTCCGCCTTTACCAAAACTAAGGGGGCTTGTTGGGCCTCCCCCCTGCTCCTCACTTTCTTGCGAGCGCACGATGCGCTCAATATAAGGAGCTGGATCCAGATTGAGCAATTCGCACATGACTGTGACTAAGCTATGTATAGGAACTGGAGACTCTAAAAAAATATCAGCACGAACTTTAAGAATATCAGCAGCTGATGGCTTCACCGAAGTCGGAAAAATCAAAATAGATTTGCCCTGCCAACGAGTGTTCTCTTTGAGTTTACGACCAATATTGAGGCTCGAAACCTTTTGACTGAGACCACTAACAACAACAACTTCGGGATTTAAAGATAGGAGCTGATCAGCAAAAGTGTACTCATTAGAAATACCCACAGCATCAAACCCTACTTTTCTCAGATTTGATTCTGTTTGCATTAATTCTGTATAATCGTCATAGACGAGGAGCACTCTAGCCATAACTCATGGTCTCGCACCCGCGAGCCCGGGTCAATAGAGCCTCGACGATGGCCGATTTTGCATCATTCCTAGAGTCAAAATGAAAAAAGCCCTTTAGAATAAGCTCTATGTTCGAGATTTTTCAGGGCAAAAAAGCTGCTCAGTATATTTTTTTTGAAATGCTTCCTTCTTTTTTGATGGGAGTGCTCGTCTTTGTCTCGATTATTTTGATGTTTCAAGTATTGCGCTTAACTGACTTCGCCCTTAGCCACGGAGTGAGCTTAACCACTATTGGCGAGATTCTTTCTTATATCACGATCTCCATGCTCCCAGCTCTGCTCCCTATGGCCTTGCTCTTTTCTGTGCTGCTAACCTATGGTCGCCTGAGCGCAGACTCTGAAATTGTCGCCATGAAAGCCTCGGGTCTTCATATGGCAACCATCCTCCTCCCCGCCCTGATTTTAGGCCTCGTTGTCAGCATTATTTCAGCTCAGACCTCTTTTCAGATTGCACCTTGGGGAAACCGCCAGTTTGAAGTCTTATTTTCTAAAGTTGGCAGTACTAAAGCTGGTATTTCCATAAAAGAAGGAACCTTCTCCGAAGGTTTTTTTGAAATGGTGGTTTATGCCAATAAAGTGAACTCCGAAACCGGTGAACTCGAAAATGTTTTTATTTACGACGAAGCCGCTTCAGAAAGTGCCATCACCATCATTGCTAAAAAAGGAAAGATCATTCCTGACCCTGAAAACCCGGGTCACGACGTGCTTTTGCGCTTACAGACTGGGGATATTCATCGCTCTGGCGAAGCTCACACCAAGATTAAATTTGATAGTTACGATATTCATTTACGAGATCCTTTGCCAGATTTTGAAAAAAAGAAGAGCCCTCAATCGTGGACGCTTTCTGAAATTGAAGAACGCCTCAAGGATCCGTCTCTTTCAGCAAAGGACATCATTGTCACCCAATCTGAATTCCATAAACGTTGGGCCATTTCGGTTCTCTGCTTGATCTTTGCTATGCTAGGGGTGGGACTAGGAACCACAACTAACAAACGTGCCGCTAAAGCTGGAGGTATGATTTTAAGTGTAATCTTGATTGTTACTTATTGGATTCTTTATATCAGCTTCGAAGGCTTCGCCAGAAGCGGCAAACTACCACCAGCGATTGGCATCTGGACTCCGAATATTCTCTTTTCACTTTTTGCTTTGTATTCACTGAAGAAAAATTGGAACTAATTAGAAAAAAATGAGCGATGCAGCAGCGTCCTTACTACCACGGTCATCCTTGACCACATCGCCCCTCCCTTAAAGATAATGGTAATGCTGAATCTTTCACGATTGCAAAACATTTTTTCAGAAGATTTCATTTTTTTGGAGTCGTTTTTTCTCTGATCCAACTACCACTACCCCTAGTTTGTCAGTGAGAAAAATTCCCTATAGGCAGACTTTGCGCTGCCATCATCTGACATTCACTTTTCCAGTAAGCGCCAAGTTCTTGAGCATCTCGCACTAACGTAGCCCCTTCAGCAATAAGATTCATCGAACCTTCGAAATGAATATCACAAGGATGACCGGGAACGACCCATACTGCTTTACCCAAATGAGCTGCTCTTTGAGCTGTGATCATCGTTCCACTTCGCTGTCGAGCTTGCACCACAAGAGTTACCAGACCAGCAGCCGCAATCAAACGATTGCGGTGCTGAAAAAAAGATTTCTGCATGCCGCAACCAAAAGGAAACTCACTGATAAGAACGCCCTTCTTTTCTAGAATTTCATCACACCAATTTTTGAGTGAGGATGGATAGATGTGTCCTAGCCCAGAAGGAACGATAACCACGGTTCCCTCTTGAGCCCGCAAGGAAGAGAGATGACTCCATTGATCTACTCCCCTAGCTCCCCCACTCACCACATTGAGTTTATTCTCTTTAATAAATGGATTGAGTTCCGACGCTAGCCACTTTTCTGTAAAGGGTGACATCTCTCGACTTCCCACCACAGCGATAAGTGGCTTCTGAAACAGCTCTAGACTCCCCAAATAATTGAGCAACCAGGGTGGATCATCGAGATAATAGAAACACTTTGGATATTCAGCATCTCCTCTTGCAACCCAACTAAATCCACGCTGTTGCTGATGCAGCAACTGTGACCATAAAGTATTTTTGATGGCTCCGCTTTCTTGCCAATAAGCAAACAGATGATGATGGTGCTCCCGTAAAACTTCTTCAACACGATGGTGATCCTTAAAAAAATCACTTTGCAACTTACTCAATTTATCAAAAAAGTTTTGCTCCGACTTAAACAAGGGGTGCATTTGAAATAACTGAAAAAATATGATTTTATCCATAAAAAAGGAGCTAGCAAAAACCAGCTCTTCTAAAAGTATGGACCTAGTTAATTCCTAGATTTAGAAATCGAAATTATCATCGGGAGTCGAATTATCGCGGGCCATAATAGAGCTTTCTCCGCCCAAGTAATCACCGACATACATATCTTCTGCTAGGCTCAACACATAAAGTGTGGAGTAGAGCTCACTCACACGCACCACTTTAGCTTGGCCAATCACACGGTCCCCTGTGATAGCCTTGGTCCCCTTGTTGCGCAAACGCTGATTGCCATAAATATTGTAAACTTGCCCCTCCGAAACTCCTCGAGAGCGTCCACCATTTACAAAAATCAAACTGCGATCTCCCAATAAAAATCTCTCACGATCAAACTGACCACCAATCACTCTAAAATTACCAGCAGCATTGACCGGACCAGGTTGAGTGTTGATGCGTGGGATTTCCATACCCGGCACTAATAAACTTTGCACCTCAATAGGATTCTGCGCTTCAACAACCATAGCTCTAAAAAGATTTTCTTGGGCATTCACTTGATTTACAACTTCAACTACGCCCTGCACTTCGACCATAAATGCTCGAGGAGAGTTTGAAAGCTTTCCGAGCTTTATAGCTTCTGCATTTTTAAGCGCTAAAAATCTCTGACCAATAGTTCCTCTCTTGAGCTTAATAAAAACGTATTGATTTTCTGCCGCCGTACTGCCACCAAACTCAGTCTCTGTAACTCGCCCTACACCAACCGCCGGCCGATCATCGACATAAAATGACAACAAATCTTGTGCTGGCGGAATATCTCTTTTGCGAACTTCAAATCCTAAGTCAGGCCCCTTATTAAAGAAGGAGTTCCTGTACTCTGGTAAGCTAGGAGGAATTTGTTTTAGCAATTTTGCAATTTTCTTGGGAACAACTTTAATATTCCCCTCTTCATCCTTGATGGTCACAGTCTCACTCAGACTCATGCCTTTTTCTTCGACAGACATCTCAGGTGGTTCACTAAATGTACCGGCAGTAAAACTAACGGCCATTCCGGGTTTGATTTCATGAGGATTGGTGATAGCTCCTGTATTTAAGGACCACACTTTTGGCCAATATTCGGAGTCACCAAAAAGAGTTTTACTAATACTCCAAAGAGTATCACCCTTTTGCACTCCATACTCGCCTGTAACTGCTGAGCTCGCCTGATTCCACGCTTCTTGGGGTGTGGGGTTTACGTTATATCGACGGTAGATTTCATGAAAGCGCTGCTCTTGCTCGAGATCTGGATCATCACTCCCAAACATTTGATTTCCAGTGGCGACACTTTCAGAAGTAACAGTTTCTTCTTCTGGAATATTGGGTGCAGCAACTTCTTCTGTGGGCTCACTCACAACTTCTTCTTCCGGCTGAGTGGCGACCTCATCTGCTCCTTCGGAGACTTCTTCAAACTGAGGAGCTTCTTCGGTCACCTGCGGTGGCGGTGGCTCTGCAATTTCAGTTAAAGAGTCACCAATATCTACAGGCTCAACAGGAGCCGCTTCTGCACTGGCTGCTGGTGTCTCGATACTTTTTTCTGCCGCAGGAGCTTCAGCCGCAGGCGACTCTGCAGGTGACTCCGCTGCTGGCTCTTCATCAAAAAACTCAAACTCATCTTCGTCTTGCGCAATCAAAGGACTTGCAGCAAGCAAGAGAGCAGCAGTGATAGCAACAAGCTTAGAGTAAGAAGAGCTCATTAGTTCACCTTATTTTGAAGTATTTTTAACTCGGCCGCAGCTCGATAAGATTCTGGGCTGCCCGGAAACTTTTTGCTCACTTCACGCAATACAGTAGCTGATTGCTGCGGCAAATGAATCGATTTAAAAATCATCGCCTTTAAAAATGTCGCAGAAACCCGACGCGAAGATTGAGGATAACTCTTTTCGATCTTAGCAATACTCTTGAGAGCCTCTACGTAACGTTTCTTCTCAGCTTGCAATAAAGACTGCATATAGAGAGCTTTAGGAGCAAGGCTGCCCTGAGGAAAATATCTAACGAGCTGTTGAGTCTTCGTCTGCAGGCGCATTAAATCTTTTGTGTCATATGCTGTAAGAATATCAGCGTATAAGTCGCGCTCTTTTAGTTGAGATGGCTTCTTACCCGTCAGCTCCTGCAATAATGCTTGCTGTTGACGTGGAGTCGCTGCATGACTTGAAGTCAGTGGCATGAGTGATAAACTTAAACCAATCATTACGCTGTAAATACAAAGTTGCTTCATCCTTGAACATCCTTCTTTGATATTAAGATTATGACACGTCTCGAGAATCCACCTCAAGTAAGAGTTTTCCACATAAAATGTTGAGTTACTACCTTCCTAGACCTTGGACTTGTTGAATGTCAAGGGTTTCAGCGAATTGCTTAGAATTTGAACACAGCATAAGTATATGAATTTTAACAGCTTTACTTGATTAACTGCTCTTTTTTTTGAAATCAAATTTCAGAACTTACACGGCGAGAGTCGGAGCAATGCAAAATACCTTTTAGATCTGAACAGAAAAGAACTAGACCATGAGAATTGCTAAACCATTGAATGATGATAGTAATTCTTTTTTTGCTCACTCTTCATGCAGTACTTGATGCTAACTATTTAATCAATACTGCTCAAAAAATATCCACACCTCTGCAAGAACATTGTTTTAAGATTTTTGCAGGAAACCATCGCGGCTCAGAAATCAGGCAGGCTCTTCTTTGTGGCAAAAAAATCACAGATCCCACCACTCATAACACTCTTAAGTCCTATGGCTTACTCCATCTGGTTGTAGTTTCTGGAGCCCATTTAATTTTACTCAACCAATTGCTTAAAAGGTTTGCATTGCCCTTCTGGGCTCGCTGGACAGTGAATACTCTCTTTGTATTCTGCTCAGGGTTTGATCCACCAGCTGTTCGCAGTTGGATGCAATTATTACTGGAGCATCGCCGCTGGAAACACACAACACTCTTTTCTGCTTTGTTCTGTCTTCTGTTTTTTCCAGCTTGGCTGCAATCACTTTCTCTGTGGTTAAGCGCCATGGCTTCTTACATTCTCGTTTTGTCTTCTCAAAAACAGTTTTCTGAATCTTATTGGAAAAACCAACTGTGGATTCAATTTGCATTTTTTATTTCTTTTGTTCCTCTAACTTTAACAATTGGAGGAGCTCACCCCTTTGCAATTGTTGCTAATTTATTAGCCGCTTCTCTCTTTGGAGCTCTTTGGATCCCACTGGCGTTACTACCACAATCCGCAGAGGTTTTTCTTTGGATTCTTACAGCAGCAGAAAACAACCCCCTCCAACCTTTGCATCAAGTGCTTAAAATAGATCCCATATATGCTGTGGCCCCTTTGACCCTAGCACTTGCTATTTGGACTTACAGACGCGAAGTGGAGCTCAAACGATGCCAAATCTATTAGTGTTACTTATTATTCTACTGCATTGTTCACCTCTAGCCTTAGATCGTTACCCTCACCTTTTAATTGTTTGGAATGTGGGACAAGGACAATGGATAACTTATAAAGATCCACAAGGTTTTTGTTGGCATATTGACAGTGGTGGCGAGTTTTTTCCTAAAGCCTCAATCACTAACCTTTGTCGGCGACAGAACTACCTACAATTCACCCATTCAGATCGAGACCACAATCGTTTCCGCTGGTGGATTCAGAACAACCTCTCCTGGAGTCAAAAAAAATCACAACACCTTGCAAGCTCAAAGATAACTCACCCTAAAGCACATCCACTCAAAAATTTAAGTGTTCTTTATTCTGTTAAAAACTGGATATTAATTCCCGGAGATAATAGCATTGCCGCAGAGAACCTTTGGCTTGAGCAAAAAACAAACTGGAATCTTTCTTTATTCAGAATATTGATCTTAGGTCACCACGGCAGTCGCACGAGCACAGGTCTGCATTTTTTAAAGAAATTGGATAATCTAAAACTTGCCATTGCCTCAAGTCGTTTTGCACGACATCGCCATCCACATCCGGAGACAAGATCTCGTCTACAAAAAAACAAAACCCCCATGCTCACGACAGAACAATGGGGGTCTGTTTGGATCGAAATTCCGTCTAAAGACTAAGCTTTATAAGGACGGTATTCCATATTCAGATCACGTGCTACGGGTTCATAGACTACATGACCACCGTAAACATTGAGGCCCTTCATCAAAGCTGGATCTTTTGCAACTGCATCTTCTACACCCATTGCTGCCAACATTTGACCGTATTTCATGGTCACATTAGTGAGAGCATATGTAGAAGTACGAGGCACCACACCTGGCATGTTTGGTACACAATAATGGATCACACCATCTACTTCGTAAGTAGGATTTTGATGTGAAGTTGGACGACAGGTTTCGATACAGCCACCCTGATCCACAGCAACGTCAACAACAACAGAACCTTTCGACATTGTGCCAATAAGATCTTTAGAAACAAGAGTTGGCGCCTTGTGACCAGTAATCAAAACTGCACCAATAACTAAGTCTGCATCGCGCACTGACTCCTCGATATTTTTTGGATTTGAGTACAAATTCTTTAAACGACCTTGGAAAACGTCATCAAGATACTCTAAACGAGCTGTGTTAACATCCAAGATAGTGACGTCAGCGCCCAAACCAACTGCCATTTTAGCAGCGTTTGTTCCAACAACACCGCCGCCAAGAATAACAACTTTACCGCGACGAACACCAGTTACGCCACCCAATAAAATCCCTTTTCCACCATGGTCTTTTTGTAAATAAAAAGCACCGATCTGTGTTGCCATACGTCCTGCAACTTCAGACATAGGAGTCAGAAGAGGAAGAGCATTGTTTGCAGTTTGAATTGTCTCATAAGCAATTGCTTTAACTTTGCGCTCACAAAGAACCTTAGTCAGCTTTGCTTCCGCAGCTAAATGCAAATAAGTGTAAATAATTTGGTTCTCGCGCATAAGATCATATTCATCAGGAAGTGGTTCTTTAACTTTCTGAATCATATCCGCTTTTGCGTAGACTTCTTTTTTTGTGTCTAAAATTTTTGCGCCAGCTTTTTCGTACTGCTCATTGGTAATACCAGAACCAAGGCCAGCATCTTTTTCTACATAAACAGTGTGACCATCACGAACATAAGTCGCAACACCAGCTTCTGTTAAGCCAACTCTGTTTTCACTAATTTTAATTTCCTTAGGAACACCGATAATCATGTTATCTCCTCACAAATGACTACTAATTGTCCATGGCAGATCTTGCCAGATTTTAGGCAACTGTCACTCTCATTGTGAGGAGCAAATGGCTGAAACCAGGCTTTGCCGAGCTGCGCAATGCCTATTTATTCCAAGTGTACTGACTGTTCTCTTTAAAATTAAAAACCTGCCCCCGCTCTCTCACCTCTTGCAGCAAGCTTAGGTCCAATTCCGAAAACAACCACTGCGCTTGGTGAGCTGGACCGAGAGACAAAACACCATCTTCAGGAAAGCACAGATCACAAGTGCTGTAGAACGCAGCATATCCTTTATTCATATCAACAGCCTCAGACCAAGGGGCATCACCCACAGTTTGCGAAACCACAACATAAAGTTGATTCTCTAAAGCTCTCGCGCGAGCTCCCACATGCACTCGGTTCATGCCTCGCAAACTATCAGTACATGATGGTGCCAAAAGAATCTGTGCTCCCTTTTTCGCAGCTAGCTGAGGAAAGAATGCAAACTCCACATCAAAACAAATGCTCACTGCAAAACTCACCCCAAAATATTCAAAAACTCGACACTCTTCATCCCCTCGTCCTATTTTCCAAGACTCGTTTTCAAATCGAGTCATATGGAACTTATCCTGATAACCCAATTCTCCTTGAGGCGAATAAACGAATACACGATTGACTGGGAGGGCATAGCGCGGGTCCACTACAGGCATACTGGGAGCAACCAGAACAACTTGGTATTTCTGTGCTAGCTCTACAAAGCAAGCTTTCACTTGGGGTAACAATTGATTTAGAGCTAAAACTTGGTCTTGCAATGAATCTACTGAAGACAATTGTTTTTGCACCAACAAGACACTCACTAACTCCATAGAAGCATATTCAGGAAAAAGAACTATTTTGGCTCCGGCCACACTCGCTGATTCCACCCAATTAGAAATGTGCCTTTGCCACAGCTCGAAGCTCTCAAATTGACCAATTGGATATTGAGCTGCTGCTACTTTGATCTTACTCATTTCATATTCCATTCTTTGAGCCAAAAAATCATGGGCTTTGCTGTCTCTTGAGTGTCCCCAATATCTTGCCAGTGAAAATAAGCTTCTAGACTCTCATTTTTTTGATATCCACGCTTTACCCAAAACTCATGCAAATCTCGATAGGAGTTCGGCCGCAAGGGGTGTTGCTGCCCCCGATTCACAGCGCAAAAAGCTGTCCACCGAAAATCTCCGGCTTGCTGAGCGGCACTCTCTCTGGCATCAAAAAATAAATTACCAATGCCTCTTCCACGATAAGAGCTAAAAAGAACACTCTCACCAAAATAATAAATCTTTTGGATGTCATAGCCCTGATCGAGAAATGGCTTCTTCACATAGTCTGCCTCATCCTCTAGAGGCAAAGCGGTTGCGGCCCCCACAACTTTATCGCCATCTAGAGCTAAAATCAGAGCACTACGAGGACTCTCTTTGTAAACTCGCAAGTAGTTTTTTTCATAATCCAAACTGCCCTCATAGAGATAAGGATATTCACGAAAAACTGTCATGCGTAGCTGAGCTAACTCAGAAATGTAAGCATCAATTTCTGAGCCTTGCACTCTCTTGATAGTGATCTGGTTCTGATTTGCAACGGACATTACTTTACCATTTCAATCCATGCCGGCAGATTGTAATAAGTCGTGACGCGGGTGATTTTATTATTTTCAGTATCTACTTCAAAAAAAGCACCAGCTGGAATTTTATACTTCTGACCACGCGCTGGAGGCAATGAGCCATCTGTCTTAAGGTAAGTTCCCAAAACCATAAATTCAGCAGCTCCACGGCGCCCTGAAGAATCCACCATGATTGCCATTTCTTCTAAAGTCTCATCATAAGAGTTGTCCATTTTGTCGAGAAATTTGACAAAACTTTCTTTGCCCTGATGGCGGGGGCCCTGATTGATATCGTGAATAATGTCTTCACTCAAAAGCGAAAGCAGAAGATGACGATCCTTTTGATTGAAGGCCTTGTAGTATTGAGCAATAATCTCCTGTGTTTTTGCTGATGCTGCCATTATGATACCTCCTCAGAATTTAATGAAAAGAGTTGAAAATAAGTCACACTTTTTCTATTCCAGACTTAAGCCCTTTGCAATACGCATTATCTCGCATTAAACTGAATTCTCTATTGAGAAAGGGCACCCTTTGTTTTTACAAAAGACCATTCGTAAAAAAGCAATTGTAAACGGAATTGGTATTCACTCAGGGGATCCTTGCACTTTGACTTTTAGACCTGCTCCTGCCAACACTGGGGTATATTTTATTCGCACCGATCTTCCCGGAGCTCCTTCTTTAAAAGTCAGCGCCCTTAATGTTCAAGCCACGAGTCATCAAACAACAATCGGCGGCCCTGATTTTTCTGTAGCCACTATTGAACATTGCCTGTCAGCACTTTCTGCCCTCAGAATTGATAACATCTTTATTGAGTTGGATGGACCAGAAATTCCGATCTGTGATGGTAGCGCAAAAAACTTTCTTGAAGCACTGTTATCTGTTGGCATCGTTGAACAAGACCAGCCGCGAAAGTATTGTTATATCACCGAACCCGTTTATTTTTCAGAAGGCGAAAAACACGCCTACATAGTCCCCTATCATGGTCTAAGGTTGTCTGTGACAATTGACTTTCCTCACCCTCGCATCGGCAAACAAAAAATTGATATCGATATCAATGATTTTTCTTTTGAAAGAGAAATTGCAGGCGCTAGAACTTTTGGTTTTCTAAAAGATGTCGAAGCCCTGCAAGCACGAGGCCTTGCTAAAGGTGGCTCCCTTGAAAATGCTATTGTTCTCAACGAAGATAGTATCGTTAATCCAGAGGGCTTGCGCTGGGCTGATGAGTTTGTACGCCACAAAGCTCTTGATGCTCTTGGCGATCTTGTTACCTTAGAAATGCCACTCATGGGCCACGTGGTGCTCTATAAAGCCGGCCACGATGTGATGAATAAGCTTGTAAGAAAAGTATTAAACTCTCCAGAGTGCTATCGCCATATCGAACTTGGCGCCGGCATGGACTCACTCACTACTCTTTTTTAAAGCGAATCAAACCCACAACTTTTCCTGTGGAATTTTTTAGATTAGGACTTAATCTTTCTTGGATTCCAGCGGCATCTGTTTCTGTCAATACACCCATATTCTTTAAGATACCTATGGCCGTAAATTGCGCAGCTCGCGACGCTCCGTCTGCAACTTTAAGAGCAAAAGAAACACCCTTCTCCGGTGCCACACCCGCGTAAACACCCTCAGCTCCTCCTTTGAGGACAACTTTACCCTTAAGAGCCTTCATGAGATCAAAGGCAAAATCATCATTGCCAGATAGAATTTCTGGATGATCCACGCAGGCAGCAAAAATCTGCTTGAGGGCAATTCTCCGCAATTCAGTCTCTTTTGTTGACATAAACACAGAAAGTCCAATGGCGATATTTTGCAGTGGCACTGGCACCGTGGGCACGTTACAGCCATCTATACCGTGTGGCACTTTGCTAATATCAAGCTTGTAGACTTCACTCAAAGCTTTACGAATACGCTGCTGAACTGGATGATTGGGGTCATCATAATTTTTTATATTTTCTTTTAAATGCAAAGCTGTTGTAAGCATTGCCAAATGTTTGCCAACGCAGTTGCTATAAACCGGACTCAAAGATGTCCCTAACTTAATAAATTCGTGATAGGCCTTTTCATTGTAAGGAAAATGCCCGCCACAGACCAAATCTGATTCATTGAGTGAAATTTTTTTCAGCCACTCTTTAGCCAAATCAATGTGTAGTTTTTCTCCTCGATGAGAAGCGCACGCCAAAGCTAGATGCTGCGAAGTCAAATCAAACTTATCCAATGCCCCACTCTCAACCAAGGGAATTGCTTGCAGCATTTTGATAGATGAACGGGGCATTGTGAGAAAGTTATGATTTCCCCAACTATGAATCATGCGTCCATGAGAATCACAGACCACAGCCATCACTTGGTGAGAACTTTCCACCACTGGGCCTCGTGTAATTTCAACGACCAAAGGGTTGCGTGATAACATGACTAGTCCTCTCCAGTAAGAGACTCCATAGGTAAATTTTGCTTAGCATATTCAGTCAGAATGCGACCGCGCTGAGTTTTTTGTATGAACCCTTCTTGAATTAAAAATGGTTCGTAAACTTCCTCAAGAGTGTCACGCTCTTCTGATAAGGCCGCAGCAATAGTGTCAATACCCACAGGTCCGCCGCCATACTTATCGGCAATGAGGCGTAAAATTTTACGGTCCATGAGATCTAAACCGTATTTATCCACCCCTAGCTGATCCAGAGCGTAGCGAGCTATCTCAATATCAACCACGCCATTGCCTTTAACTTGCGCGTAATCACGCACTCGCTTTAACAAACGGTTGGCAATACGAGGAGTTCCACGAGCACGACGAGCGATTTCCAAGGCTCCATCAGGTTCTACTCTCAATTTGAGAATGCTTGCGGATCTCAAAATTATTTCTGTCAAACTTTCTTTATCGTAGAACTGCAATCTTTCAACGATTCCAAATCGATCACGAAAAGGTGGGTTCAGCAGTCCCGCACGAGTGGTGGCACCTACCAGAGTAAACGGTGCCAACTGAAACTTCATAGAGCGAGCACCTAACCCCTCGCCTGTTACAATGTCGATGTAATAATCTTCCATTGCGGTGTAGAGGTACTCTTCAACATGCCGAGAGAGTCGATGAATTTCATCAATAAATAAAACTGAAAAAGGCTTGAGTGAAGTCAGAATAGCCGCAAGATCACCTTTTTTATCAATGGCTGGAGCTGAAGTAACTTTGAAGTCCACTCCTAAATCATGAGCTAATATTTGCGCCAAAGTTGTTTTCCCTAAGCCTGGAGGGCCAGAGAAAAGAGTGTGGTCTAATGGTTCTTGTCGCTGTTTTGCCGCAGCTACAAACACTTGCAGCTTCTCTTTAACTTGATCCTGTCCTGGAAAATCAGCAAAAGTTAGTGGGCGTAATTCATTTTCCCACTTCTTTTCGCCTTCCATCGTGTCGCCTTCAAGAATTCTCGTCATTTTCTACCTACTATATTCCAGATCTACCAGTTAAAGCCTGCAATCCTTGGCGCACACCTTCTTCTAGCTGAATCTCTTTAGGCAAAGTTGCCACAAACTGATCTACCAACTGCGCCTTAAAACCAAGATTCAGCAAAGCAGAAGTCACTTGCGTGTGCGTCTCCGATCTTACTTTCTGCTCAGAATCCACAGACACTAATTTGCCTTTGAGAGTTAAAATAATTTGTTCCGCAGTTTTTTTACCAACCTTTGGCAATTGTGAAAGTGCCTTGGCGTCCCCTGCTTCAATCATCTTGTGCAGCTGGTCTGGTCGTGCTCCCGACAACATCGTTAAGGCCATTTTAGGGCCGATACCATTTACTTTTAGCAATGAAAGAAAGAGACTTTTTTCGGCTTTGCTATGAAAACCAAAGAGAGTCAGCGCATCCTCACGAACATGAGTGTGAATCCAAACAATAATATCATTGCCGAGCAAAGTTTGCAGATCTTCGATCGTATGGGCTGAGCAAAAAACCTCATAGCCAACGCCAGAAACATCCACAATAACACTTTCGGAACTCAACTCTATTATTTTGCCGCGCAAATACCCAATCATATCTCTAATGCACCTTCGATAAGTTTTTTCTTTTTATTTTCCATGGCATGATGATAGGCCATTGCCAAAGCATCCGACGCATCCATGCGTTGAATTTGCTGCACTTTTAACAGCATCTTAAGCACCGTCTGCACTTCCTCTTTTTGCGAACCACCGTTACCAGTCACAGATTTTTTAACAACTCGCGTGGCGTATTCAAAAATTTTTGCTTTCTGGAGGCAGGACTCATACATAATCACACCGCGAGCATGACCTAACTTAAAGGCACTGTCGGCGTTTTTTCCTAGAAAAATTTTTTCTATGACCACATGATCAGGTTGATATTTGGCCAAGACTTCGCGAAAAGCCTGCCCCAGCTCTAAAACTCTCTCCGTGAAGGGACTTTTTTCGGGCAATAGAATAACGCCATGATTGACGTGAAAAATCTGTCCACGCTCAACACGCAAAATTCCAAAACCAGTGACTCGTGAACCAGGGTCCACACCAAGGATTGTTAATGACATACCTCATTTGAAGTTTTTGACTGGTTTCGGTCAACCAAATCCCTCACTTGCGCACCTTGATAATTACCGCTAAGCTAGGGACATGCCTAAACTAGAAGCAAGTGCCATCGAACATTATCAAACTCTTCTGCAAAAGGATCCAGACTCTCATGTTTTTGCTCCATTGGCAGAGGCGTACCGAGAGCTAAAAATGTTTAAGGAAGCAGAAAAAGTTGCTCTCACCGGCATCAAGAAGCATCCCAACTTGGTTTCGGGCCTCGTGGTGTTGGCTAAAATTTACCGCGACTTGCAGCGCCCTGAAGAATCCCTCAAATTACTTAAGAGAGTTGTTTCCTTAGCTCCAGATAATCTATTGGCGCACCATATGATGGGCGAAATTTATCTCCACCTAAAAGATGCCAAAGAAGCTCTCAAATCTTACAAAATGGTTTTATTTTTTAATCCCAAATCGCAGACCGCTCTCAACGCTATTAAAAAGTTAGAAAGCCTCACCGCCGATGAGTATGACGATGAAGTTTTTGCCATGAGCAAAATCTCTGCAGCCTTTAATGAAGAAGCACCCGCTCCAGTCAATATGGCAACCGAACCAACACCAGCAAGTTCAAAAGATCGTCCAACACTAGAAAGGGGATTGGAGCGAATGCTCTCTCTCATTGATGCCTTTATTGTACGCAATGATCTCGAGCGGGCTCAAGAATTGGTTGCTGACTGTCAGAAACAGTTTGGCTCCCACCCTGAGCTAGCCCGTCGTATCAAAAGCCTATCTCTAAGAACCAGTCAGCTGACTGATTACGAAGAGGAAGCACCGGAAGAACTTATTCCCCTATCCCCGCGACAGGAAGATTTAAAAAAAGAACGACTAGAAGCCCTCAATCTTATGCTGCGCAACATTGAAAGCTACCGCAACCACTATTGACGCACCCCCAGGGGCCTCGATTATAGTCGAGGACTTGGAGGCTCCATGTACGATACGTCCGATTTTAGAAAAAACTTAAAACTTATGTACGAAGGCAAACCTTATGTGGTTGTTGATTTTCAACATGTTAAGCCAGGCAAAGGAAACCAGTTCACTCGTACTAAACTTCGCAACCTACTCAGTGGTCAAAACTTAGAAGTCACTTTTAAATCTGGCGAGAAGTTTGAAGTGCCTAATGTTGAAAACAAAGAAATGACTTACCTCTACAAAGATGAGAGCGGTTTTAATTTCATGCAACCTGAGACTTTCGAACAGATTGCGATGAATGAGGATGAGCTCGGAGAGTCAAAGTACTATCTCACAGAAAACTTAAAAGTTGTTATTTTATTCTATAACGACAAGGCAGTTGCCGTTGATGTGCCCAAAGCCGTTAACTTAGTCGTTGCCCAAACCGACCCAGGCATTAAGGGAGACCGTGTAACTGGTGCGACAAAGCCAGCGACCCTAGAAACTGGTCTAGTAGTCAATGTCCCTCTCCATATCGAAGAAGGCAATGTGCTCAGAATCGACACTTCAACTGGTGAATATGTTGAACGTGTGAGCATGAAAAAAGAAGACTAGACTTGCTTGCAAAATTTTAATTAAGCCTCCGCAAATACTGAATTTTCTGGCAAACTATTTAGGATAATTCAGAGTGATTGTGGGGGCTTTTTTTGTCTCAATTCGTGGAACTAGAAATTCAAACTTATTTGCGTACAAACGAGCCAGGAAAAGTTTTTGAGCAAATAAATAAATGGTTTCAAGAAAACCCACATCACCTATTCGATGCCAGTGCTACCCGCAGCTTTGCTCTATTTCTTTTTAACTCCGGCCTCTACGAACAGCTCAAGCTTTTTTGTCTTGAAAATTTACATCAAGAATCCTTCTCTTGTCCTTGGGACTTGTTACTGGCTGCTTTGGATTTAGGCCAATTCTCCGCTTCCGAAAAATTTCTACCGCTGCTGATGCATTTGCAAAAAGATTATAATCTAGTAGAAATCTTTGGGCGCTACTGGCAAGGGCATCAATTAATTCCGCAAATCTCAGAATTGCATCATCACTATCGAGAAAAAAACCAAAGGGACTTCTTAAACAGCAAACGTCTTCTGCTCGAACAAGTGCAGACTCTTCGCATCCAAGGATTAGAAGAAAAAGAAAAGGAACTTTTAGAAAAACTACTAAGACTTTTTCCTAACGATAGTGACATCCTCAAAAAGTCAGAAGAGATCAGACAACGTTCGGCACTTGAAATTTTAGAGAAGTACTCTCACCGCCTTCAACGACAGCGCACTACTCGTCCCGTGGAGGAAGACACTGAGGGAGCTGAAGGTAAGAAGATTCTATTAAAAGAAATTGAAAAGATCTCTAGCGAAAATCCGAACTCTCGCTATGATATGGCCATTTTAGCTCTATCCCTTGAGGACTATGAACTTGGACTCAAACTCCTCGAAAACGCAGACTCCAGCGAAGAGATCTTATGGCTCAAACAAGAGTTTTTATTAAAGAGCCATCGCTTTGTTGAAATTCTCTCAGACTTAGTTTTTATCGAAAATAATTTCGCTAATAATCCCGAAACTTTTTTTGCCACTGCCTATCTGCGCGCTCAAGCATTGTGGGGGCTTGGCCAAAAAAATACAGCCATTGAGGTCATGGAAGGACTCTTAGCTGCTCGCCCTAACTATCGTTCTGGCAATAGCCTTCTGGAAGAGTGGAGAAATCAATAATGCGAAAGCGTTTATGGATACTTCCCATTATTGCTGTTGCTCTTTTTTCGCTGACTTGGTTTGGGTATTTAAAACCAAAAATCGAATCACTTGCCAGAGAATTGATCCAGCAGCAGAATCAGGAACACTTTGCTATCCACTATGAACTTGAAGGTTTTGAGTTTGATCTCTTTCCTCCTCGTTTTGAATTGATAAATCTAAAAGTCACTGGAAAGAATGAACTCAATGATTTGTTTACTCCAGCAAACATCAAACAAATTTCCGCTGAGTTGAACCCGTTTAAGCTTCTAATAGGCAAGTTAGAAATAAATGAAATTCAAATCTACCGGCCACAAGTTAAGATTTTTGCAGATCCCCTCTTACAAAAAGACACTCCCCCTCAAGAAATACCCGTTGCAAAACTTTTTGATCTATTAAAAAAGTTTCCTATTCGCAATTTTGTAATTGCTCAACTTCAGTTGGAAGTTGAATCGCTGGAACATCAAAGCACCTTTCGCTCTCCGGAATTAAATCTAGGTTTAAAATATTCTCTAGATAGTATTAATCTTGAAATTGAAAGTTTGAACAGTGGCGTAGCCTTTTTGGATCTCAATGAAAAATTAGACTTTGAGGCGTCAGCGACGCTGAATCGCAATCAGATAACAATTAACAGCGCCAACCTTGCCAATGGAGAAAGTCGAATACAAGCCCAGGGCTCCATCCCCAACTGGAAAGCTTTGACTTTGCATCCAGAGTTTAACTTGCTATTTGAATCCTCTCTGGTGCTAGAAAAATTAAACTCCATTCTCACCGATCTCACTCAGCAAGAACTTGATCTGTCTGGAAAGGTTCAAGGGCAAGGCCGTCTCTCTTATCAAAAAGATAATTTAAACTTACAAATTAAGAGCAACTATTCTGATCTCTCTATTATTGGCATGGCAATTGGCAACGGTGGCGGCCTTATCGATCTACAACAGAGCATCCTCAATTTTAAAGATTGGACCATTCAACACCCAGCAGGAAATGCAAAAGTTGATAGTTTAGAATTAAATCTTAACAAGAGCCTCAACTTTGTCGGTGGTGCAGTTGTTCCTGAACTTGATCTGCAGAAACTTCTTGTTTCTCTTGGCCTCACAACAGTGCCCACTTGGATCGACCTTTCGGGGAAGTTAAATTGCCAAGGTCAATTCACGACACCTTACAATATACAATGCTCAAGTGAAATTACCGGAAAGAGTATTCTCATTAAAGCCGGCATGAAAGACACCGATGGAAAAATCGCTGAAGTTCCCCTCTTAAATGCTGCCGGCACAGTCACGATTGATAACAAATCCGTAGATTACAAAGCAGACCTCAAGATCGAGAATAATACTGGAAAATCAAATGGGCGCATTGGTTACAAAGATGGTTTTAATATCTCCTTTTCCACAACAGAATTAGATCTAAAGCATATCACCTACTTGGTTGGGCTCAATCTCAGTGGTAAAGCTAATATTGAAGGCTTAACTGCTGGCGACTCAAGCGCAGCTACTTTTAATATGCAATTGAATACCAAAGACTTTGTTTTAGATGGCTATAAATTAGGATCATTTAGCTCACGCTTAGATTATGCCAAAGGGCAATTACAAATAAATGAGATTTTAGGAGCTTATAAAAAAACTCAGTACCTAGGTGATATTTCTTTAGACCTATTAGCTTCAAAAATAAAAGGGCGTATTTCCGCTCCTCTTGTTGAATCCCAAGATGTGTTTGAAATACTCAACCATCTCTTTGAAATTCCCGTGTCTGTTTCTAGCCTTGGTAAAGCTGAAATGGACTTTGAAGGGCCCTTAAATTTTTGGAAACTAAAATTTAATTTGCGAGCACTTTTTAATGAAGTTTTTATTGCTGGCGATCGTTTTGACAGTCTCACTCTTGATGTAAGTGCCAACGGCAAACAAATTCAGCTCAAACAACTTGATCTCAAACGCAATCAAAGCCAGATCACAACATCAGGCACAATAAGCAGTGAACAAGTTATCAATATTGTCTCACAAACTGACAATCTCAGACTTGAGGAAAGCACTTTAATTAGTAAAATGAACTCGAATACCTTTGGCAAAGTTTTAGCTAAAGCCAATATCGAGGGCACTATTCAGAATCCTCAGATTCTTGTGAATGCTAGCCTTGTTAACTCCGTTTTTGGAGAGCAAGAGCTTCCCGATTCTAGCCTGCAATTAACTCTCAATAAAAGCTTTCTCGACACCACTTTTGATCTTTTAGGCAGTAAAGTAAAAGGACAAGTTTTTTATCCTCTACAAAAGAATCAAAAGCCACTGACTATCAAAATTCAATCCACCCAATGGAAATATGGCAATCTTCTAGGGTTGATAACTGGAGCCCCAGTTGCTAATGACTTTGATACCTCTCTGACTTCGGAACTCAGCCTTGTTTCCAACAGCGGCGATTTATTTCAGTCAAGCGGACAATTGCTCATCAGCGAGCTTTATCTACAAAAAGCAAACCAAAAACTTAAAAATGACCAACTCATCTCTGTTCAATTCAATAACGGCATTGCTTCTATCCAAAACTTTAAACTCATTGGCGGCAAAGATCGCATTGAAATTTCGGGACAAGGGTTCACGGCTGACCGCCTCAATATAAGAGTAAATGCGGTCAGTGATTTACGATACTTTCATCCCATTCTTCCTTTTTTGGATGAAATCAATGGTGAAACAGAAGTGGCTGCCAATATCCGTGGAAAAGTCTCTTCGATAGAACTCTTTGGTTCTGCTCAACTCAATAATGTCTTTGTTCGCCTGAAGGGCTTCCCTCATCCCTTTGAGCGCATACGTTCTGATATTTCGTTTTCGCAAAATCGTATTCTCGTCAACTCTTTGCGTGCACAGTTAGCTGGTGGCTCGCTAAACGGTGATGGCTCGTTTAGTTTTATCGGCTTTAAGAATTTTCCGGCAAATATTAGAGCTCGTATTGATGGTGTTTCTTTACATGTCCCCGATAAAGTCAAAACCCAGGGCTATGGAGATCTGGTCTTTTCTGGCAACTGGTTCCCTTATATTTTAAGCGGTACCTACAGGGTTCAGTCAGGCACTGTCGAAAAAGAATTCACGGAAGGCTCAGCTGGTATTGGTAACATCAAGCAGTCTATTTATTTACCAAAAAATCTACGTGAAGAAACATTCGAACCCGTGCTCTTGGATTTGCAAGTTATTACCGAAAAACCTCTTTACTTGAAAAACTCAATGATTGATGGATATGCCAAAGGAAATCTGCAAGTTAAAGGCCCCCCCACTAATCCTATACTTTTAGGGCGAGTCAATATTGAGAAAGATACAAAACTCACGATTAAAGATAAAATTTTTGAAGTGCAAAGTGGTATCGTCAACTTTAATGACCCACAAGAAGTCAATCCGGAGTTATTCGTGACAGCCCAGTCACGAATTGCAGAGTATGATATTAGCGTTTTGGTCCAAGGAGCTTCTCGCAATCCTAACATTAGACTCACTTCTGTACCACCTCTTGCAGAACAAGATATTATTTCCCTGCTCGCTCTTGGGGTTACCTCTTCACAGCTAGATCAAAATATTCAGTCGAAAGATCAACAGACTCAAACTGGCTTTGAAATCGGTGCAGCTATTATATCTAACAATGCTTTAAGCCGTAATCTCCAAGACAGACTGGGAGTGAACGTGCAGTTCACGTCTTCTTACGACAGTACTAAAAATATTGCGGTTCCTAAAGTAACTGTTTCACGGAAACTAACAGATCGACTGAATGCAGCTGCAAGTAGAACCCTTGGCGAACAGACATCATATGATGTTAAGCTACAGTATCGCATTAACAACAATATCTCAGCCATCGGTACTTGGGAAGATCGAGACCTTGAACAAGGGACAAACATTATATCAGAAACAAATAGTAAAACAAACCAATCCATCTTCGGTTTGGATTTAGAATTCAAAAGGGAGTTTAAATGAGAAATATACATTTAGCTCTCCTCGCACTTGTTATTTGCAACGCTAATGCCGCTCTTGCTTCGAATCAGTGGGATCTCAAACAGGTCCCCGAATCACAACGAGAAAGTGTCGAGAAGGTCCTCTCAAGAACGGATCTACCCGTGCCTATTTTGGCAGAGGAAATAATCAATACTCTCCACAAGAATAAAAACGTGAGGCGTGTCAAAATAGTTGAAACAACTAAAAACAACTACACTGTTGAGGTTTTACGAAATCAACTAATTAAAAACCTAGAAATAACTGGCAATAAATCCCTCTCGACAACTCTTATTGAGGAGCTATTTCTAGTTAAAGAAGGAGACATTTTTAACCTCGAGAGCGTTGCTAAAGCCGCAGAACGTGTTCGTCTCTATTATCAAGATCAAGGATTCTTTAATGCTACCATTGACGTGGAGTACCCCACAGCAGAAGATGGGCAAATCAACTTAAATGTTAAAATTTCAGAAAACACACGCACGCGCTTAAAATCCATTCGGATTCAAAGTGCCAACCCAGACCTAAATCGAAACTTAGAGCGAGCGCTCAAACGTTTTGTTGGTAAGTCATTTTCTAATGAAATGCTCATGGATCTGCAAAGTTATGCAAAAGAGTGGCTTGCAGATGGTACCTATTTTAGATCGGATTTAAGCAATCAAGAAATCCAACTCGAAAATGGAGACAAAGACGCCATTTTAAACTTTACAATCGAAAGAACTGAATCCTATGAAATAAAATTCAAGGGTCACCAATATTTTTCTACGGGAAAACTAAAAAGTATTGTTGGCTACGATGAGTTTTACACTGCTAATCCGTCAGTCGGTAGCGAAATGGCAGCCAAAATTAAAGAGGCCTACCTAAAAAAGGGATATGCTCGTGTCGAAGTGACTACAATTGAGGAAACAGGCAAAGATCCTTACTCAAAAACTGTGACAATAACGATTAATGAGGGCTTTCGAATAAAAATAGCTGACTTTTCGATCTCAGGGCGTATTAGCAGAAATAGCAGTTACTATTCTGATTTTATCTTGGAAAACAGCTCAGAACTCATCCGTGATGGTTACTACAGTCGCGAAGACTTAGATATCGGCTTTGAAAATCTCATACTCCAACTGCAGAATGAAGGCTTTCTCATGGCCAAAATTATTTCTCATCGTGTGCAGTACTCCAAAGAAAGAAACTCCATCACCGTCTATTTAAACTTGGACGAAGGCAGCCAGACTTTTGTTGAATCCATAATTTTTTCTGGAAATAACTCCTTCAAAGCAAGTGATTTAAGAAGCTTGACGAACCTACGCGAAAAAGAACCCCTGAGACTGAAAGACATAGAAACTTCGATCAATGCCATCAAAGGCCATTATAATTCTCAAGGTTACATTGAAATGCAGCTCCTCAATGAAGGAAGCGATTTGGTTTTATATAACTCTGACAACACTCGAGCGGCAGTACAATTTAAAATACAAGAAGGCCCGCAAGTTAGAGTGGCCTCCATTGCCATCGAGGGCAATGACTTTACAAAAGACTATGTCATTCTACGAGAAATAGAAATTGCAGAAGGTGATCTACTAACACCTGAAAAAGTCGAAGAGAGCACCTCTCGTCTGCAGCGCTCTGGATACTTTAACACTGTAGAAATTAAAACTCTAGAAGAGCGTACTTCTGTTACCAACAGAACACTTATTGTTAAAGTCTCCGAGCGAGAACCAGGAGTCTTTACTTTGGGGGCTGGAGCAACAAATGAACGAGAGTTTACTTTGCGAGGATATCTTGGCGTTGCTTACCGCAATCTTTGGGGTACTGGCCGAGGTATTTCTTTACGTTTAGAAGGAAATTATAATGTTGCTGACGTGAAGTACTTAGAGTCAAAAGTGACTGTGGGTTATCTTGAGCCCTACTTGTTCAACACTCGCGTGCGAGGGCGTTTGAACATTACAAGATCCAGTCTCGTTACCAATTACGATATCGGTCAGATCTCCGAGGTGCGCCAAACCACTTGGAGTGTTGAAAAAGAATTCAACAAACACGTTTTAGGAATTTACGAAGTGTACTCTTTAGCCACAGTTTCAGACTTTGGCTTGGACTCACGATATACATTTGAACCCACAACACTAGATATCGCAACCACAGGGCCCACTTTGGATATCGATTATCGGGACAATCCATTTAATCCAACCGAAGGCACTTTCACTCGTCTTAAAGCAGAGTATTCAACTCCAGAAATTGGCAGCTCAGATGAAATTGAGTACTGGAAAGCAACTGGCTCTTTTACTCATTACTGGAAGCTGTCAGATAAGCCGTTTTCTTTAGGCGGAGAAGAAAATAGCCCCTTAGTTTGGGCCAATAATTTTCAAACTGGATTTCTCCAAAACCTCTCACTCTTAGGTGGGGTACCCTATGATAAAAAAGGATTTATACTCGGGGGCCGTACAACTGTCAGAGGCTTCGAAGCTGGTACTCGCGAAGTGTTTCCAAACGTTGACGATCTAGGTACTGATAAGTACGTACTGACTACTGATGCTACAATGTTTTTGATCAAATCAGAGTTACGTTTCCCCATTTACGGTGCGTTTGGGGGCGCTCTTTTCTATGATGGTGGCTCCGTGACGATTTCAGGATTAAAATTTAAAGATACCTACCGCGAGTCTGCAGGTTTTGGATTTCGTTACAATACTCCGGTAGGCCCCCTTAATCTCGAATTTGCATGGAAGTTAGACCAAAAAGAAAACGAAGATCCATGGAAATTTCACCTCTCCATTGGCACCTTCTAGCAGGAGTTGGCGCAGTTTCTGTTGATTTCAGTGGAGGCCTGCGCTACCACTTTACAACATGACAACAACTCAAGCCCATATACTTTATAATTGGACACCTCACCATCGAGGGCAATTTCAGCTTCACTCTCGTGTACACCGCCACAGTGAAGCCATGGAGGTGACATTTGAACTCAAAGGCAGCACATCCCAACTAAGCCTTCGCCCCCACAAGGGTGGACAACGTTGTGATGATTTATGGAAAGACACTTGTTTTGAGGTTTTTTTTCATCACAGCTCCAGCACCAGCAATCAGTATTGGGAAATAAACTGTGCTCCTAATGGTGACTGGAACTTTTATCACTTAGATGACTATCGTCAAAACCTGAAAAGTGAAAAACTTGGACAGGTACAATTGACTCTTTTTGAAATACAACCTGACCAACTCAGGATAGCTTTTAAAATTGAAGGACCGATTTCTGAGGAGTTGCAGTTAGCAGCTACTGCTGTCATAAAAACATTAGATGGCACTGTCTCTTACTGGTCTACTTGTATCGCTGACAATAAACCTGACTTTCACTTAAAGTCTATTCGTACTTTAAAGCTTCTAAATGAAGGTTCAAGATGAATACGTCGCTACTAGATCATTTAAATCTTTTTGACCTGCAATGTTTTGACATTAAAACACTTCGCTTGGAGTGCAAGAGTCTAATCAACAATCCTTTACAGGACAGCACTCTACGCTCTATTCCTGTCCTAGTTCCAAAATCAGTAAAACCACCCTACCGAGTTGTTTTAGTATTGGCTGGATTTACAGGTAATAGTCCTTTTTATTTTAATGGTAAGTACTCTGAAGATAATTTTGTCCAGAAATTAGATCTTCAATGCCAAAACAGATTAGCACCTGAAGCCCTTTATGTCTTTGTCGATGCCATGACTTCGTGGGGTGGCAGTCAATATCTCAACAGTGCTGCCACTGGAAATTATGAAGATATGATCACTCAGGATCTACGCATAGCTTTACATCAACACTTCACGGTCAGCTCTTCTCCTGAGGACTGGTGTATCATGGGTGGCTCCAGTGGGGGCTACGGAGCTCTTCATTTGGTTTCAAAATTTCCGCAGTATTTTGGTGTTGCAGCAGCCATTGCACCAGATTGTTTTTTTTCTGCAAGTTTAGTGAACGAGCTCTATTTAGCTCTCCCTACTTGGGAAAAGTACCAAGAGAGTGGTTTGACTGTTCTCAATGCCCTCCGCAATGGACAACTCAAAAAACAAAAAAATTTTCACTCCATCTTAAATGCTTTTGCAATGTCGGCTTGTTACTCGCCAAAGGGCAACAACGGAGATTTTAATTTCCCTGTATCCCCGGCAAGCGGAAATTTTATCCCTGATGTTTGGCAGCATTGGTTAGAAAAAGATCCTATCCAATTTTTAGTTCAACGTGATTTCTATAATAGCTCCTGCAAACTTTATTTGGATGTTGGCAATAAAGATCAATTTCACCTTCAATATGGAGCAAGACAAATCCATCTGTTAGCAGAGAAAAACCAATTCCAACATCATTACAGCGAGTTTGATGGCAATCATTTTGATATTGGTGAAAGACGTCCTGAACTGTGGAGCTGGTTGCAAACTCAATGGGCGTAAATACTGAAACTTATCAAATTGGCTTTTGGTTATTTTTGCAGGGTTTAGCCCTCTGCTTTTTCTTAGCTTTTCTAAGTCTGCTAACACAACTTGGAACTCTCTTTGGCCGAGATGGCATTCTCTCTATTGATATTTTCTTAGGGGCTCTTGAGCGAGAGCCTGGTTTTTCTAAGTATTACCAAGTGCCGAGCCTCTTTTGGCTAAGCTCACACGACCTCACACTCTGGCTTGCGGTGTTGGCTGGCCTCACAGTCAGCACTCTAGCTTTTATCGGAGTAGCTCCTGGCTTGATGCTATTTATAGCTTGGCTCCTGTATTTGAGTTTTGTCTCAACCGGACAAGACTTTATGGGCTACCAATGGGACGGCTTGCTCTTAGAGCTGGGCTTTGTCACCAGTTTATTTTTACCATGGAGCTTGGATGGTTTTGGAGCTAGAACCTTTCCAAATTTAACCACTGATTCGCAAATCTATTTGGTCTTATTTTGGCTCATTTTATTTAAACTCCTGTTTGGCTCTGGGCTGAGCAAGCTATTGAGTAAGGAAAAAAGCTGGCGTGAACTGTCCGCTCTCAATTTCCACTTTTGGACTCAGCCACTGCCCAACGCTGGTGCCTACTTTATGCATCAATTGCCAGCAAATATTAAAAAAGTCATAACGGCCCTCGTGCTAGCGGTAGAAATTTTAGTTCCTTTTATGTTTTTTGCATCCGCAGAATATAAACTCATTGCAGCTGTTATCATTCTCATTTTTCAGCTTTTTATTTTTGTGACTGGGAACTTTACTTTTTTTAATATCTTGACTTCTGCCCTCACTTTGACTCTTGTGGCAGATACCTACTGGCAAGATTTCACTTGGCTCAATGCTATTCAGCCTGAATTTGTCGCACTCAATACATCCGGTTGGTTGCTGTTTGTTACCGTGGCCATGATTTCTATCCATCTTTTCTGGATTAACTTTACGATTTCTGAAAAGTTTGTGTGGAATAAACTTTTTATTCCTGTGGCACGAATTCTCTACTATTTGCGCCTCAATAATCACTATAGTTTATTTTCAACCATGACTCGTGAGAGATACGAATTGATTTTGGAGGGCTCTCGCGATGGAGAGCATTGGCAAGAGTATCAATTTCGCTACAAACCTGATTCTTTAACGAAACCACTCAAACAAGTTGCCCCGCACCAACCACGAGTGGATTGGCAACTATGGTTTGCAGCATTAGGACACTTTCATCAGAACTTATGGATGCAAAACCTTGTCGTGCAAATTTTTTGGCAAAGCCCCGAAGTGCTCAGAATTTTTGCCCACAATCCCTTCGGAGAAGAGGCACCTCAGTTCTTGCGCTGGCAAAAGTATAGCTATTCATTTGCAGCAAAAAACACAGACACCCACTCACGCCAGATCTGGGAACGACAATGGCTCAGCACTTATTCGCCTATTTTTAATCGGGATGATTTCAGCGAATAACCTAGAGTAGAACGCCCCGCTCATCAAAAGCAAAATTGCTTGGCAACATTTGCCATTGGCCATTCAGAGAATAGACCTCACCATAATAATTCTGCAAAAGAGGACTTCCCATTAAACAACCCTCTTTATTAAAAATCAGATTGTCCCCTCCGCGAAATGTGAGCCTCTGGAAGGGACAATGAACAGTGCTAGTTCGCCGATCAGAGATATGAAGCTTATCCAAATTAAAACCCGAGGTAAATTCTATAATACTAGGAAAAACTCGAGAATCTCCAAACCACAAAAAATCCTCTACCAAATTTCTATTCAAAAACAGCTTTTGAATATCTCCCTTGAGCAACCAAGCTTGATCCCAACTAACATTCTGTTTATGAATAGTTATTTTGGAATAAGATTTATGCGGATAAATAGCACCCGACAAATTTTGTGTGTCAAAGTCTGGACCCAAACACACTAATGCACTGTTAATCTTTAAAGGTACCGCACAGAGACTCCATGAGCGCGGAAGTACTTTGAGCCACGCCTCTGAATTTAGGTTTCTATCTATGGCCAATGAAAACTGCCATTTGAGAAACTGAAAAACATCCTCTTGAGTGGGGGTAAAATTTTGCCCTTTCACCAAATAGATAATCTCTAAAGTGAAGATGCTCTGTTCGGTGAGAGAAAGCTTACGATATAACTCTTCATTTACAAAAACTACTCTTTGGCCATTGAGATCTTTACCCAAACGATGAAGCTGTTCCAGCTTACAAGCCCCCATGACCTCGCCATCACTATTTGTAAAGGCACTACGTACCCAACGCATTTGCTTAAAATCTTCAGTCTTTTGGAGTTCAAGATCGAAAGCGTACTCAGAATTTAAGACTGCTACTTTCTTTAAAATATCTTCAAATGAATAATTTAAATGAACAGTGTCAGAGCTTGAACCCACAGATTGAAAAAGAAATCGAGCCTGAGGTCTCGCCCCGGGGCAAGTCACTACATCTCCTAAGTCAGTACTTGCGATAGATACACTTGAAAAAAAACTGATGATTCCAATAACTGCTAATTTTTGCATTAATGACATTTTTTTCTCCCTACGACTTCACACACTGACTCTATAGTCCCGTCGGCTTTAAACTTAATTTGACTACCTGCTGTCTTGATTCGTTTGTTTTTAAACTTAATGGTGCCGGCAACAAATAGATTACGAGGAGCATACAGTTCACGTTCACGAGATACCGCATAAAACTCTTGCTTGTAAAATGGGCTTGGCAGGAGCTCAACATCTAAAAGAGCTGTATTAATTTTTACCGGTTTGATCAGCCTCAAAGAAATTCCGCGATCTGCGTAGTTTCCGAAGTTAAAATGCAGTTGATTGTCAAAAATAAGTCCATCAACCAAAAGTACTTTGCCAAGCCACGAAAAGGCAAATTCTTCAAAGCCAAGTGCACTTATAAATAACATATTATTCTGGGACGAAGTCACTAACGCCATTCCTTCGCCTGCAAAACCTAAGTTGTCCTTGCTATTAACTGTTAATTTGAATGGTCCTTTTTGGCCGTGATCTAGAGCAAATGTTAATTCCATTTGTTGGCCGGCTTTGACGGCAAATGATCTCGCCAAACTGCCACTTCGCCAAATGGATTTATAAAAGCACACTTCAAAATTGTTGGGTGCTAGTACTGTGGATTGACCTTCAAAAACCAACAGCGAATCTGCCATGGCTATACTACAAGAATGCGCTTCTTCGCCAGGAAGAGAAACTTCTGACCTTGGAGTGCTGTGAGGAGTGACCATTGCCCCCTCGTACTCTCGATAAGGAAATGTAGTTTGCAGAAAAGAAGTCACAACCTCATCTTGGTAAGACCTTAAGTTATTAGCTAATAACTCTGCCACCAACTGTCGTACTTTCAAGCTATCTACTTGTTTAGAAAAACCCATTCGCGCATTGTGATCGATAAGCTCTCTATATAAGATTTCATGAACCACAATGGCGATGCGATCTGTGAAAGTAAGTTTCGACCAAATCTCTTGATTGATCTTGTATTTCCAATTTGTAATTCTAGCTTGTTTGGCGTCAATCTGTAAAACCACTTGCTCAATATTGCAGTTTTCTGCAAAAGCTCCCTTGTCGTAATCTTTAACTAACTCAAACGAAACTGGGACAATGAGCGACTGCTTTTCAAAATTTCTCACAAACTGAATATAAGTCAAAGTTCGAATAGGAGAGAATGGTAACAAACGACTGAGAACCGCCTCAGCATCTTTTGTTAGAAACCCAGTCTCTTGTGAAAGTATCGGCTGAAGTCCGTAAAGTCTTTTACCCTCAAATACATCAAGACTCTCTGCTGTTAAGATGTCCCCATTGGCACTACGACAGACAACTGCATGTGCCGCATTTCCAACTTCATGCCCTGCATACGCTGTAAATCCAGTTAATGCCATTACCAAAATTAAAATGCTCTTCATTTTGCCACTCCATGCGATAGAGGTATAAGTTGAATACTTAATCGATAAACTTCTTGAGTCTCTTCTGTTTCCATCAATTTTGTAAACTGCCGACGGAAATCACGAATCAATTTTTTGGCTTCATCCATTTTGGCAGGGTCAAAAGTGAGCGTCATCGCCGAGAAGTCGCGCACGCTCATATCATCGTTCTCTAACGACTGTCGCAGTAATTCAAGATGATCAAAATGATTCTTTTTAACAGCAGCATTGGGAATATCTGTAGAGGTTCTAAACTGCGCCCCTGTAGTTTCTAACTTTCCATTTTTTGTTTCATTGAGAAGCCCTAACTTCACCAAAGTACGTATCGCATGTTCTGCTTCATACTTTTTAATGCGAAGTCTTTGGGCGATCCACTCAACATCACTCTTAAAGGTCTTTGTCTCGGCCAATGACAAAATGGCAAAATAGTACCAATTTGCAATTACATCAAATTGAGCAGACTCTTCAATCAACTGATAGTTCTCTTGGCTTGAGGCTCCCGCTAAGCTTCTCCGCTTGAGAACTAAACCTTTAAGCAATTTGTCTTTTTGTAGTGGAGAGACTGCAAGTGCCTCTAAAAACTTTGAGCCATTTTTGTAAGTCAAATTCCGTTTGCCATTCAGTATTTCAGAAACGACAGAAGGACTGGACTTCAATCTCTTAGCAAAAGATCGTACGGAATAGTTTGGATTCTTAGTCTTAGACCGTAAGAGTTCTTCTTTTAAAATTTTAACAATTTCAACTTCTGACACAAATTCCCCATTTGCTGCTGTGATAGGGCCGATTAGAAAGCCTGTCAATAAATGTTGGAACAAACTGTTCCAGTTCATTTTGGAACAGCTTATTTTGAGTTAGAATTGGGATTACTCTGCCTTTCAGACGCATGGCTTCTAACGGGCGAAGACCTTCTGAACTGAGGTTATCCACCGAACTTGACCCCTAATTTGATCACAGGTAGAGTTCGTTATTCTTTAATTAAGGAGCATACTCATGAAAATGCACAATGTGCGCGTTTACCCCTCAAAAGAAAAATTAGAACGCAAAGACCAACTCGCTTGGAAAATGGCTGAAGTTGCAACCGATAATACTCCAATCAAAGATGATGTTGTCGATATGATTATCAATCGTATCATCGACAATGCTTCCGTCGCGATCGCGGCAGCAAATCGCCGCCCAGTAGCTTCTGCTCGCGCTATGGCCATCGCTCATCCTCGTGAGGGAGGCGCAACTGTGTTTGGCATGCCTAACTCCCAAAAATTCTCGTGCGAATGGGCAGCTTGGGCTAATGGTACAGCTGTTCGTGAATTGGATTTTCATGATACCTTTCTAGCAGCTGACTACTCTCACCCTGGCGATAATATTCCACCAATATTAGCTGTTGCTCAGCAAATGGGTAAAAATGGGCAAGACTTGATTCGTGGTTTAGCAACTGGCTACGAGATTCATGTAGACTTGGTAAAAGCTATTTGTCTTCACAAACACAAAAAAGATCATATTGCTCACTTGTGTCCAGCACAAGCCGCGGGCATCGGTACTTTGTTGGGATTGCCAACTGAAACTGTTTTCCAAGCCATCCAACAAGCGACACATGTTTCCTTCACCACACGTCAATCTCGTAAAGGTGAAATCTCTTCTTGGAAAGCATTTGCACCAGCTCATGCCGCTAAACTTGCAGTTGAAGCTGTTGACCGCGTTATGAGAGGCGAAGGCGCACCTTCTCCAATTTACGAAGGTGAAGATTCTGTTATTGCCTACATGTTAGATGGAAAAGATGGAAAATACTCTGTTCCACTCCCAGAAAAAGGCGAAGAGAAAAGAGCTATCTTAGAAACATACACCAAAGAACACTCTGCTGAATACCAATCACAAGCGTTGATTGATTTAGCTCGCAAAATGAAGAGCAAAATCACAAACTTTGATGATATTGAGTCTATCGTGATTCACACTTCTCACCACACTCATTATGTCATCGGCACGGGTTCTGGCGATCCTCAGAAGATGGATCCAAATGCTTCTCGTGAAACTCTTGACCACTCTATTATGTATATTTTTGCAGTGGCCCTTCAAGATGGCGAATGGCACCACGTTAAATCTTATGCGCCAGAAAGAGCAAAACGCGAAGACACAGTTAAGTTGTGGCATAAGATTTCTACTGTTGAAGATGCACAGTGGACTCAGTGGTATCACGAGCAAGACCCTAACAAAAAACGTTTCGGTGGCCGCGTTGAAATCACATTTAAGAATGGCAGCAAATTGGTAGACGAGCTTGGCGTTGCTGACGCTCACCCTGCAGGTGCTCGTCCATTTAAGAGAGCTAACTACATTCAAAAGTTTGACACTCTTACTGACGGAATCATCACTAAAGAAGAGCGCAACCGCTTTATCACTTTAGTTCAAGACTTACCAAGCTTGTCAGCTGCGCAAATTCAGGAATTGAACGTACAAATTCCAATTGAGCAGTTGCTTAACAACAAGCGCGATAACAAAGGTATTTTCTAAAGCTTTGCCTTGAAAAAAGACCTCAATCGTAAGTGATTGTCTCTTAAAAATAAAAAAGCTCCCGTATTCGGGAGCTTTTTTTATTCTTTGCGAGTGCCAATCTTAAATTACCACGAGCTGCGTGTGAACAAAGACTCTCTCTCGTTGTCGCGATTTTCAATTATGATCAAAGCACTGTAAGTAGGATACTTAACAACTTGCCCTGTTTTTTTGTTGGTCCAAAATTGTTCGTTGATATAACGAATGGAACCATCGCCATTTCTCACAGGTGTACCATCTTCTCGCACTTCAGGAATCGTATAACCCGTTGTCTCTTGTACCCGCTTAAACAGTTCTGCTGCTGTCTCGGGATCTTGTCGAGTACAACCGCCAGAAGCACGATTGCCTAACAAACTTTCGTATTTAAAGTACACTTGATGTAAAGCTAGGCCATTGTCGATGTCATAAAAAATCGCATAGGGCATATCAGAATCCCAAGATGAAGATACGTGATCTTTAGACAAAAACTTTGGCGTGTAAAAACCCGTCGGTGTTTGCGACCAATACGACTTAGGTGGCGCTCCTGAACACACTGGATTTTTACGTTTGAGTTCAAAACCTTCACGGCCTGTAGAAACTTTTGCTTGATGGATCAAGCGGCCAGTTTCGTAGACTCTCATGGTTTGAGCAAGATTGCCTTTTGTCCCTTTATTCACGACGATGACATAGCGAAAATCTCTCATCCATGGCTGCTTCGTGAACATCTCTTCAGAAAACACTCCGGCAAAATGCTCTGGTAACTTAGGAGTGATCATCATCTCTAGTTGAGTAATCTCGGCTCTCTCTTCGTTTGTATAACGGCAATCATTAAAAGCGTTTTTAATCGAACCCCACACCGAGGCCGATGCATTTTGGCCCAAGCTTAGGCTGACAAACAGCATACTGTAGTTGAGTAGTTTCATTTATTGGCTCCTTATAGAAATTTTATCACCGCTCCTTACAAAGCAAGACTCCTGCCAATAAAAAAGGCACCCCAGTCACCCTTTAAATCGATCTCAAGCTGGATAGGGCTAAAAAAATTACCCTTTTGCAAAGTCACTAAACGCCTCGCATTAACCCCTGAACTCCCTGGTTTTTTCCGCTAGGTTGAGTCTTTACTTCAAACTAAAGAGGAGATTTATGTTATTTCCAGAAATCACTCCTGCGCAAAAAAGAGCCAACTTCCGCCAGCAACTCAAAACTGGAAAACTACTTCGCTTTCCAGGCGCTTGGTCACCATTGGTTAGCATGGCCATCGAAAAACAAAAGTATGAAGGTGTTTATATTTCAGGTTCCGTGCTTTCTAATGAATTAGGTTACCCTGATATTGGCCTCACCTCTCTTACTGAAGTTGCTCAGCGCGGAAGACAAATTGCTCGCGTCACAACTCTGCCTACAATTATCGATATCGATACTGGCTTTGGCGAGCCCATGAGTGCCACTCGTACAGTCCAAGAAATGATCGAGATGGGCCTTGCGGGTTGTCACATTGAAGACCAAATCAACCCCAAGCGCTGTGGTCATTTAGACGGCAAAGCTATCGTCAGCACTCAAGATATGGTTCGCAAAGTTGCAGCCGCAGCTAAAGGAAAAAAGCTGGATGAAAATTTTGTCCTCATCGCACGCACAGACTCGCGCGCGGTAGAAGGCCTTGATGGAGCTATCAGCAGAGCTAAAGCTTATATCGATGCTGGTGCAGACTGTATTTTTATTGAGGCTCTTGAGAATGAAAAAGAATTTGAAGCTTTTCGTAAAGCCATTCCAGTGCCTCTCTTGGCGAATATGACTGAGTTTGGCAAAGGCAAGCTCCTGACCTACACAGAGCTGTCAAATTTAGGTTACAATATTGTGATCTATCCAGTGACGACATTCCGCCTTGCCATGAAAGCCACAATAGATGGCTTAGAAACAATTATGCAAGAAGGTACTCAAGAATCTTTATTAGATAAAATGCAACACCGTAAGGATTTGTACTCCCTCACTCGCTATGAAGAGTACAATTCATTTGATCAAAGTATTTTTAATTTTAAATTGAAGTAATCAAAAATTATTGGAGGAAAAATGGCTGAGTATATTAATCCTGACTATGTTCCAGAACCAGACAAGATGAACGTGAAAAAAGGTCTCGAAGGAGCTGTGGTTGATACCACTTCTGTTTCTAAAGTAAATCCTGATACAAACTCTCTGATCTATCGTGGTTATCCTGTACAAGATCTTGCTGAAAACTGTCGTTTTGAAGAAGTTGCGTACTTGATGTACAATGGTGAACTTCCAAATACGCAGCAACTCGCTGACTTTGAAAAGAAGGAGCGCAGTTACCGCGAAATTTCTGCGACCTTATTAAATGTCATCAAAGCTCTTCCTCAAAAGTGCCACCCTATGGATTCAGTCCGTACAGCTGTGAGCTTCTTAGGTTGTGAAGATGCTCGCGTATGGGATGCAAGTCCTGAAACAAATCTTGATAAAGCTATTCGCTTATTAGCAAAAATCCCAACTTGCGTTGCAGCTGATTACCGCTTCAAAAAAGGTTTGGATTTTATTCCTCCCCGCAATGATTTAAGCTTGTCTGAAAACTTCTTCCACATGTGTTTTGGAAAAGTACCACAAAAAGAGGTCGTTAAAGCCTTTGATGTTTCCCTGATCTTGTACGCAGAGCACAGCTTTAATGCTTCGACTTTCACGTCTCGCGTTGTTGCTTCAACAGAATCAGACCTCTACTCTGCAACTGTTGCAGGTATTGGTGCCCTCAAGGGACCTCTTCACGGTGGTGCCAACGAGCAAGTTATGCATATGATGTTAGAAATTGCTGATGCTGATAAAGCTGAGCAATGGATGATTGAAGCTCTTGCAGCTAAAAAGAAAGTTATGGGATTTGGTCACCGCGTTTACAAATCAGGTGATAGCCGCGTACCAACCATGAAAAAGTACGCCCAATTGATGGCAAATGTCGTGGGTGAGCAAAAATGGATGAAAATGTATGATGCTCTAGAAAAAGTGATGGTAGACAAAAAGAAGATCTACCCGAACCTAGACTTCCCAGCTGGCCCTGCTTACTACATGATGGGTTTTGAAATTGACTTCTTTACACCTATTTTTGTTATGGCAAGAACTACAGGTTGGTCTGCTCACATTATGGAACAAAGAGCTAACAACCGCATTATTCGTCCTCTTTCTGAATATATCGGAGCTGCTCAGCGCCAAGTTCAACCTCTATCAGAACGTCGCTAGATTCTTAGCATCTTGATGTTCCTTTAGGGTTCCTGACATTAAATGAGTAATTACTCTGAAAAGCCTTCTCCTACTGGGAGATGGCTTTTTTATGCTGATAGCCATAAAGCCAGATCCACAGAAGAATTTCTTAGAATTATCCCTCGTGATTTGTTAGCTTACTGACCAATGAATGAGCTAGAGCAGGTTCGACAACAAATTCAGGCTCTTCTCACTTAATCGTATATCACACAGCGCAAGTCAGTAAAAACAAGCATATAGAGTTTTCGCGCGATAATTT
>JBKHVM010000012.1:0-46333 GCA_046570065.1 Bdellovibrionia bacterium | reverse complement strand
ACGCCGGAACCGGCGCCGATGATATCATAAATGCTGGTCTAGTTTTTGGGAAAACCACCTCTGCGTCATAAAGACCCTGCTAAATAAAATGGTTTAGACTGTTTTAGGTTGAGAATTGAGACAAAGAATCTCAACAATGAACAAAAAAAAAAGAACCTCTTTGTGAGAGGTTCTTTTATTCAGTCACTCTGGACCAACAACTAATTAGTTGCCAGCTGGAGCTGCTTCAGTTGGAGCAGGAGCTGCTGCATCAGCAGGAGCTGCAGCTGCATCAGCAGGAGCTGCTTCAGTTGGAGCTGCTTCAGTAGGAGCCGCTTCAGCAGGAGCTGCAGTTTCAGCAGGAGCTTCTGCAGGAGTGTTCTTAGAGCAAGTGAAACCAGTTGTGAAAGAAAGTGCTAGCAAAGCTGCTACTACGATCGTTTTCATGTGTTGTCCCTTCATTTATGTCTTTCCACTACCACGTTTTGATAGCGGAGGTTTAAAATTAAAAACTAGACTAAGGCCCAAGCTACACAAAACTGCGGGCTGCGACAAATAAATTTTTCTTAATTCGTTAAATTTATTTAAGCTGACATTTTGGGCACCAAAAAGTGGAGCGACCCGCAAGAGTTTTTTGCCGAATAATTTCTTGCTTACATTTTAAGCACAACTCTCCTTCACGACCGTAAACTTTAAAGCTCATCTGAAAGTAGCCACTCTCCCCACTAGCCTGCACAAAATCACTTATTGTCGAACCACCTTTTTCAATGGAGTTTTCTAACACCTCTTGCACACAGCGAATCACTTTTTGACACTCAGCAAGCGTTACGCGCTGACTGCTTTTAAGTGGGGAAATTCCCGCGAGGAACAAAGCCTCACTGGCATAAATATTTCCCACGCCGACAACAATTTTTTGATCCATAAGGGCCACCTTAATGGTGGCTTTGCGACCTTTTAGCTTGCCTTTTAAATATGTGGCATCCCATTTTTCATCCCAGGGTTCAGGCCCCAGCAAACTTAATTTAGGATGAGTCTCTTGAAAAAAAATATCAAAAACGCCAAAACGACGAGGGTCTCTGTAAATAAGCCTCTGTCCACCGCTGAGCTCTATCTCAACATGATCATGAGTCCCGAGCTCTTCTTGAGGCGCCAACACACGCCACGATCCTGTCATACCTAGATGCGAAAGAATTTTTCCTTGCGTCGTGTGAAAGATAAGATATTTGGCTCGCCGAGATATTTCGAGAATTTGCGCATTTTGTAAGCGCTTTGTCTTTGCAGCTGAAGGCAGAGCATCGCGCAAGTTTGCACGGTAGTATTTTATTTTTTGAATGACTGGCATTTCGTTCAACAATGTCGACAAGCCGCGTTTAACTACTTCTACCTCTGGAAGTTCAGGCACAATCCGCTCCTATATATTTTGAGGATCATTTGACAGCTGCACTCTTAGATGACACCCTCTTACCCCATGCAGACTAAGCCTGAGAATCCTTTTTTAAATATTTTATTCAATGTTCTTTTACCGATAATGATTTTAAACAAAGGTGGCCAGTACGTTACACCAGTGCAGGCTTTGTTACTGGCATTAGCCTTTCCGATTTCATACGGCATTTACGACCTGATCCAACGCAAAAAGTTTAACTATATATCTCTCCTAGGTTTGCTCAACGTGTTGCTAACGGGGGGCTTTGCAATTTCAGGCCTATCTGGCTCGTGGTTTGCTCTAAAGGAAGCAGGTTTTCCTTTGTTAGTGGGAGGTTTTGTTCTAGCCTCTGCATTTACAAAAAAACCTTTTATCGAAACTCTATTTCTCAATCCACAAGTCGTTAAAGTGGATCTTATCGAAGAAAAACTCAAAGAACGAAACCTCAACCAAGAGTTTCATGCGCATTTAAAAAGTGCCACACTTTGGCTTGCTTCTTCTTTTTTATTAAGCGCTGTTTTAAACTTTATCTTGGCCGTACGTATTTTTACGCCAATCGACAGTCAGCTTCCTGAAGATCAGAAGTCTGCACTTATCAACCAGCAAATTGCGGACATGACAATGTGGTCCTATCCTGTGATCATGATTCCTTCTATTTTATTTTTGATCGGGATTATGATTTACCTCTTCCGCGGCATTCGCCAACACACTGGCCTCACCACCGAAGAGATCATGCAAGCTCGATAAGCTTAGAATTCCCCTGGCATCGGCCCATCGTTAAAATCTGGTGGCGGCGGTGGCGGCGGAAACTCTGGGAAATCTCCTCCATCAGAAAAAGGTGGCGGAGGCGGTGGAGGTGGCGGCGGAAAGTCACTGCCACTATCATATTCACCTAAGTTGGAGCCCGGTACAAAACCAGAGTCATCACCAAAATCATTAAATGCAGGGGGCGCAGGAAAAGAACCACTACCCCCACCAAAACTTCCACCCTTGCTAGTTGAGCCCGCACTTTTAAGCCCAAACCCCAAAGGCGCCCCAAAACTGGCTCGCTTCTTGATATCGTAACGTGGCCGTTGTTCTCCAGTAAGCCCTAGTTCTTCTTCTTCGCTTGGCAAATTAGCTGCATTTTGTCGATTGAAGCGATCCTGTTTTTTTATATAATCCTGACGAGATTGCTCCAGCTCTTGCTCATAAGCTTGTTTTTCAGCTAAATCTGCACGCCACTCTTTGCCGCCCTCTTGAGGTGACTCAATTTTTTTCTGTTTTTTGTGTTCTTCAAGAGCTGCTAATCTTTGACGCTCCCATTTTTCGAGTTCTTCAAGGTAGGCAATCTCTCCTTTGTCGCGGGAGCGATCAAAGCGATCAATACCTTTTTGATGCTGAGCAAAACCACGCAACCTCACCTCTTCTGGATGTTGCGCCATAGCGAAGTGACTTATCAAAATGAGAGTACCAAAAAGGGTTTTACTCATGTGCTCATTATAATGAATAAAAAAAAATAGTCATAATCTCCAATTTGACACTCGACCTAGGGCTGGCCCCATGCTAGCGTTTTTAAGCTATGGAAATACTTATTTTTGCTGCGAAGACGTTTTTAATTCTATTTTCGATTATTGCCATTATTTTGCTCATAGCATTTTTGGCCGCAAAATCTGCGCAAAAGCCTGAACTCGAAGTCGAGTTATTGCACAAAAAATTTAAAAACTTAGCTCTCCTTTTGAAGGCACAAACTCTGCCCAAGAAACTCTTCAAGGAGGAGCTTAAAAAACAAAAAAAATCCGACAAAGTAGATGACGAATCAGAAGATCTCAAAAAAAGACTTTTTGTTATCGACTTCAACGGAGATATCAAAGCTCAAGCCGTGAGCAGCCTGCGCGAAGAAATCAGCTCCATTTTAATGGTGGCGACTCCTCAAGATGAAATCGTGGTGCGTGTAGAAAGCCCAGGCGGTGTGGTTCACGGTTATGGTTTGGCTGCAGCTCAGCTCCTTCGCATTCGAGAAAAAGGAATACCTCTTACTGTTTGCGTGGACAAAGTTGCTGCTAGTGGTGGTTATATGATGGCCTGCGTGGCTAATAAAGTAATGGCAGCACCTTTTGCAATTATTGGCAGTATCGGTGTCGTCGCTCAGGTGCCCAACTTCCATCGTATCCTCAAAAAGAATGATGTTGATTACAAAGAGTACACAGCTGGAGAGTTCAAGCGCACAGTTAGTATTTTTGGAGAGATCACCGAAAAAGGTGAAGAAAAATTCCGGGAACAACTGGAGGACACCCATGTCCTATTTAAGACATTCGTGAGCAAATATCGCCCCAATTTAAAAACATCTGAAGTGGCCACTGGTGAATATTGGTATGGAGAACGGGCTCTTGAAAAAGGACTCGTCGATGAACTTATGACTTCAGATGATTACCTTTTGAAGCATTTAGAAAGTCACCAGATTTTAAAAGTTGCATTTAAACAAAAACAAAAGCTTGGCGAAAAAATATCTGAAATCTTGAGCCTCTCTTTGCAGAATGCAACCGAGAGAATCATTGCACAGCTAGAAAATCGTAAACTTTTATAAAGCAGAGATAAATGAACAAAACTAAAGTTATAGAAGTTCAAAACTTAGAGACGACTTTTCAATTAAAGAGTGGGCCTTTTAGAGCCGTTAATAATATTTCCTACGCAATCCACGAAGGCGAGACCCTAGGAATAGTTGGAGAGTCTGGTTGCGGAAAATCAGTTACTTCTTTTAGTTTAATGGGACTCATCGAAAAACCAGGTAAGGTTACCGGTGGGAAAGTATTATTTCAGGGCAAAGATTTATTAAAGATATCCGAGAGCGAGATGGAAACCATTCGCGGTGGCGAAATGGCTATGATCTTTCAGGAGCCGATGACTGCCCTCAATCCTGTTTTGACTATTGGCTTTCAGATTGACGAACAAGTCATTAAACATCAAAAACTGTCACCTCCAGAAGCTAAAAAACGCTCCATTGAAATGCTCAAGCTTGTAGGCATTCCCTCTCCAGAGGAACGCTACGAGTGTTATCCTCACCAACTTTCTGGCGGGATGAGACAGCGGGCAATGATTGCCATGGCTCTGTCATGCAACCCTAAACTCTTAATTGCAGACGAACCGACAACGGCTCTCGATGTGACCATTCAAGCACAAATTTTAGAACTCATTCAAGAGCTGCAGCAAAAATTTAATATGGCAGTGCAATTTATCACCCATGATTTAGGTGTTATTTCTGAAGTGGCTGATCGAGTGCTTGTCATGTACGGTGGGCAGATGTGCGAAACAGCTGACACTCAAGAGTTGTTTTTAAAACCACGCCACCCCTACACTCATGCCTTGATTGCTTCTCGGCCTAAATTTGGCGAAAGAAAAGAAAGACTTCAAACCATCGAAGGCTCTGTCCCTGCGCCACACGAGTACCCTGCAGGTTGCCCATTTGTAAACCGCTGCCAGAGAGCGCTTCCACAATGTCAAAATGAAAAACCCCAACCGCAAGAGGTCTCTCCGGCCCATTTTGTAAGTTGCTTCAATCCTGTGGAGTTATAGTCATGAGTGAAATTATTCTCGAAGCAATAAATATTAAAAAGTATTTTCCAGTAAAAAAAGGCTTATTTCTAAAAACAGTGGCACAAGTAAAAGCGGTGGACGACGTCACTTTGCATGTTCGCAAAGGCGAGACATTAGGCCTTGTTGGAGAATCAGGTTGTGGGAAATCCACTCTTGGCCGCACTTTAATTCGTCTTTATGAACCCACTGCTGGTGAAGTCTATTTTGAGGGCAAAGATTTTTTAAAAGAAAAAGGACAGAATTTACGAAATTTACGTCGTGACATTCAGATGATTTTTCAAGACCCTTATGCCTCGCTCGATCCACGCATGACTGTAGGTCAAATCTTACGACAACCTTTTGAAATCCATAATGTTCTCAACAAAACAGAGCGCGAACAGCGAGTGCGTGAATTACTTGAACTTGTGGGTCTCAAAGCGTCGCACGTGAATCGTTACCCACATGAATTTTCTGGAGGACAGCGCCAAAGAATTTGTATTGCACGTGCTATTGCCCTGAACCCCAAACTTATTATTTGTGATGAGCCGGTTAGCGCTTTAGATGTTTCGATTCAAGCACAGATTTTAAATTTACTTAAAGATTTACAACAAAAATTGGGCCTAACTTATATATTTATCTCCCATGATCTGAGTGTAATTGAACACTTTTGCGACCGCGTCTCTGTGATGTACTTAGGCCGTATCGTAGAAACTGCCACTCGCGATGAGCTGTTTAAAAATCCACAACATCCCTACACTCAGGCTTTGCTTTCTGCCATCCCTCGCGTTGGTGAAGGTAAAAAGATGATTAAGAAGTCTTTAGGTGGAGAAGTTCCCAGTCCCTTAAACCCTCCAGCGGGATGTACATTTCATCCACGCTGCCCACATAAAATGGATCAATGTTCTCAGTCTGTACCACAACTCCATCCCGGAAAGAGTGGTAACAAAGAACACATGAAAGCTTGTTTTTTAGATTAATTAAAAGGAGAGCAAATGAAACTCTTGATTCTAATGATGTCATTTATCACTGCAACGGCCTCTGCGGCCCCGAGCAACAACGAGCTCAAGATTGGGATTTCTCAGGAATTTGAGAGCCTCAATCCTCTAATCATGTCCATGTCAGCTTCTGCTTACATGTACCGCATGGTTGGTCGCTCTCTTGTGGTGCTCGATGCTGATGCTCGCTGGGTCACACAACTTGCAAAAGAAATCCCTTCTCTAGAGAAAGGCACTGCCAAACTCGTTGATGTTGGCGGCAAAAAGAAAATTCAAGCAACATGGGAAATTGTTGAAAAAGCCTCTTGGTCTGACGGCAAGCCTGTTATCTGCGAAGACTTTATCACAGCTCACACTATTGCAACTTCACCCAATGTTTCTGTCGGCGAAAAAGAACTTTGGACGCAAGTTGAAAAAATCGTTGTCGATCCTGCGAATCCTAAGAAGTGTACTTTCCACTACTCCAAAGCAAAATGGGATTTCTATCAGTTGGCTCAGTTTTACCCACTCCCAACTCACCTTGAAAAACCCATTTTCCAAAAATATGGAAAACAGAAAGAGGGTTACGAAAAGAACTCTAACTACGTTAGAAATCCTAGCATGTTAGGTCTTTACAATGGCCCTTACCAAATCTCCGAAGTGAAGCTTGGCTCTCATATCAGCTTTGTTCCAAACACTCACTTCTACGGCACTCCTGCAAAAATAAAAAAAGTAGTCGTGAAGTTGATTCCAAATACTGGAACTCTCGAAGCCAATTTGCGCTCTGGCACCATCGACATGATTTCTGTGTTGGGCTTAGATTTTGACCAGGCTTTGGCTTTTGAAAAGAAAGTTAAAAGCGAAGGCTTGCCTTTTGTCGTCAACTTTACTCCTTCAACAACATACGAACATATTGACCTGAATTTGGATAACCCTATCTTAAAAGATATCCGTGTACGTAAAGCGCTTCTTCACTCAATCAATCGTGAAGACTTAGTAAAAGCATTGTTTGAAAATCGCCAAACTGTTGCTGCTCATAACTTTTCGCCAAAAGATGCTTGGTTTACTGATGACCCTAAAAAAGTGTCTATCTATCGTTACTCACGCCGCGAAGCTGGTAAACTTTTAGATGAAGCGGGATGGAAACTAGGTAAAGATGGCTTCCGCTACAAAGATGGTAAAAAACTTTCTTTTACCTTCATGACAACAGCAGGCAACAAAACACGTGAAACCGTACAAGTGTACTTGCAAAACCAATGGAAAATGGCTGGCATCGAAGTGCTTATCAAAAATGAACCAGCACGAGTTTATTTTGGCGAGACCACTCGCAAGAGAAAGTTTGACGGCATGGCATTATATGCATGGGTCTCTTCGCCAGAAAACAGTCCACGCTCTACGGTCGCTAGTGAATCCATTCCAACAGAAAAAAATGGTTGGTCTGGACAAAACTATCCTGGCTGGATCAATAAAGAAGTGGATAAGACTTTAGATGCTCTCGACTTGGAATTTAACCCAAGTAAACGTATCGAACTTGCTCATACTTTGTTAAAGCATTACACAGCTGATATTCCAGTGATTCCTTTGTACTACCGCTCTGATATTTCTGTGACTCCAAAATCACTTAAGAATTACAGAATGACGGGACACCAGTACCACGAGACGAACTCTATCGAAAACTGGACATTTTAATTTGTGATTTTAAAGGGAAGTAGCTGTGACTAATTATATTCTCAGACGCCTTACTCAAACACTGGTTGTGATAGGAATACTGTCCTTTGTGTGTTTTTATCTCATGTCCTTAATGCCAGGCGATCCTGTGGATATTATGGTCTCTTCAAATCCCAAGATCACTACAGAAGACGTAGCTCGTCTGAAATCTCTATATGGGCTGGATCAACCAGCCTACAAGAGATATCTCACTTGGGTTGGGCAGGCCATTCAAGGGGATCTGGGTTACAGTCGAACTTATCGTGTGCCTGTACAAGAAATCATGGGGCCAAGATTGGTAAACACTTTCTGGCTCTCGCTGTTTTCGCTCTTACTATCTCTAAGTATCGCTATTCCTCTCGGAGTCATTTCAGCACTCAAGCCCGGTAGCAAGACAGATTATCTTGTGAATTTTTTCTCTTTTGCCGGTATTTCAATTCCTTCGTTTTGGCTCGCAATTGTTCTCATTATTTTGTTTGCGGTTAAATTTCCGATCTTTCCAGCTGGCGGCACCATGACCATCACAGATCAAGACATGTCTTTTTGGGCTCTGCTCAAAGACCGAGCTTGGTACTTAGCTTTGCCAATTCTTTCGCTTTCAATTCAGCAAATCGGTCGTTTTTCTCGCTTTGCTCGCTCAGCAATGCTTGAGTCTCTACGCAATGACTTTATTCGCACAGCTAAAGCCAAAGGCTTACGCCGTCAAGTGGTGATTTGGCGCCACGCTTTTAGAAATGCTTTAATTCCCTTAATTACTATTTTAGCTTTGAGTTTTAGTTCTCTCTTCAGCGGTGCTATTTTGACTGAAACTGTTTTTGCATATCAAGGTGTTGGTAAGTTAGTTTACGACTCGATTATTCAGAACGACTATAACGTAGCCATGGTTAGCTTTATTATTTCAGTATCCATGGTCCTTATTGCTAACTTAATTGCAGATATTCTTTACGGCGTTGTTGATCCACGCATTACTTACAATTAGGAAATTCACTATGACATCGCAAAAAGAAATTATCCAACAAATGGAAAAAGCCCAGAGTATGGGGCAAATTGTGTGGTCTCAATTTAAAGAGCACACTCTCGCTGTCTGTGGTGCTGTCGTTATTTTGTTTTTTGTTACCATTTCGCTTTTGGCGCCAGTTATCGAAAGTGTCACTGGTTTAAATCCAGACAATCAAAATGTTGCTAATAGATATCTACCTCCCCTTTCAAAATCCGTAGCAAGTACCGATCAACGGGAAAGTGAAATTGAAAAGTGGATCGTGCAATATCCAGAAATTGCAACTCAGCTGCAGAACGAACTCACAGAAAAAGGCATTATCACCACAGCTCCTGACGATGCTTTGTATGAGTTGGCTTACAAGGACAACGCCGAAGTCTTTAGCATTTTAAAACAAGTTAAAGATGCAGACACGACTCAGTTAAAAAGTTTATTTGATAGTTTTGAATCCTATCATCTTTTTGGCACCGATGAATTAGGTCGTGATGTCTTTATTCGCTTAGTTTATGGCACAAGGGTTTCGATGGGCGTTGGGGTTTTAGTTGCCATTGCTTCTGCTCTTATTGGTTTGCTCGTAGGCTCACTAGCTGGATTCTATGGTGGACTTATTGATTCACTTTTAATGCGAGTGACTGACGCCCTGATTTCTTTGCCACATATTCCTGTACTGATCGTACTTGCTGCCATTGACCTTACAAAACTCCCCACCTTAGAGAAATTAGTTACGGCTTCTAATCAGAGTATTGTCAAAATGGTCATCATTCTCTGCATATTTTCGTGGATGACTGTAGCGCGCTTGGTCCGTGGTAGCATTCTCTCGATTCGCGAACGAGAGTTTGTCTTAGCTGCGAGAACTCTAGGAGCACGTGATAGTACGATCATCTTTAGACACATGTTCCCCAATGTACTGGCCCCGATGCTGGTCAGTATCACCCTTGGCGTTGGAGAGTCTATTTTGTTTGAAGCAGCTCTTAGCTTTTTGGGCCTCGGAATTATGCCACCTACACCCAGCTGGGGCAACATGCTCAACAATGCACAAGAGCTGATTTATCAGGCTCCTTTTTTGGCTATTTTGCCGGGTATTTTGATTTTGTTAACAGTGGTAAGTTTTAACTACCTTGGGGATGGTTTGCAGCAAGCAATAGATCCAAAATCTATTCGCCGCTAATTTGTACGAAGATGCGAAATAAAAAGAAGAGCTTTTAGCTCTTCTTTTTTTGTCCTTTTTGTTTTGCCACTAATTCGGGGTCGTCAATAATATCTTTAGAATGAACTTCGATCTCCGAATAACCCTGTTTAAAAGAGCGGATCGACTTGCCTATCATTCGACCCAGTTGCGGTAATTTATTTGGACCGAACAATAATAAAAGTATGATCAGAACAATCAGCCAATGTGCCAAACTAAATCCGCCCACAACAACACTCCTCGAAAACTTAAATTACTGGACAGATTCAGAAAGTTCAACCTCTTCAACTTCTTCCGTAGCGGGAAGTGGCAAGACCTCTGACTCAGCCATTTCTGTAGCAGCAGCCTCTGGAACCACAACAGCTTGCTCAGGAGCTAGGTTTACCGAAATCACTTGTTTGGCAGGCTCAGACTTACTTGGCAATTTAGATGCAGCTTTGTTGTCAGATTTTTTGGATTTGTTAACTGCTGCTTTTACTTTTTTACCACTGGCTTTAGCTGCTTTTTCCTCTTTTTTAACTATTGTTTCTCCAGATTTTACGGCTGCCAATTTGCCTTCGAATTTTTTCTTAAGTCCTTCTAACTCAGCTTTGTACTCCGCTTTGAGTTGCTCCATTTGCTCCATTTGAGCTTTTTGGTTTTCATCCATGCACGAAGAGTAGAATTGAACAGCCATATCTTTAGCTTGTTGCTTACACATCAATTCCACAGCAGTTTGCGCTAAGGCCATCGGGCTAAAAGCCATCACTATAAGTGAAGTCATCAGGAATTTCATTGCACTCTCCTTCGTTTAAAGAGGCTCCTTTATAACTCAAAATGCTGCATTGCGCTATTGGTCGGTTGTCATTTTTGATAGATGATACATTTTCCTGTATTTACAAACACTTATGGGCGTTCACGAGATGTGTAATTTTTACTAAAAAATGCGGTCTCAAGAAAACTCACCTAAAAAGGAAGTACCGTATCGGTAATAATACTTCGGGCTCCAGCTTCTAAATATTGAATGGCCTTGTGCGAGTCATTAACGGTCCAAAGCGAAACTGGTATCTGACTACGTGTAAAATGCGCCAGCACTCCATCATCTACGTACTCGTGATGCAGATTGAGCATATGAATCTTAATTAAAGGAGCTGTGAGCATATGCCTTAAGATAAAATTGTTTTTTTCTTCTTTAGCAAAGGTTGATAACAAAGCTCGCGGGTGCTCTGGGACTGCCTGCGAAAGAAACCACAGGCTGTAGGGATTAAACGACGAGAATAAGATCGGTTGGGGCAAACCACGAGTCAAATCTGCAACTTTTCTTTCGAGCAGACTCTCTAACCCGTTATCACTTTTGAGTTCGATATTAAGCTTTTCAGGTCGCTGTGTGACTTTGAGGACTTCTCGCAACAGAGGGGCACCCGTTTTTTGTTTTAACTCGTGAGCGGTAAGATCTCGCACTAAAACTTGAGGCTGCCCCCAACGTCTCAAGTCGGGGTCATGAAATACCACGACTTGATGGTCTTTGCTTAGGCGCACATCCATCTCTGCCATTTCAAAATTTCTTTTTTTGGCCTGTAAGAGTGACTCCAGTGAGTTCTCTAAGACACCATCTTGCCAGTAACCTCGATGCGCCTGCAAAGGTGGTAATTGCCACCATGTTGGCCATCTCTCTACTTTCCATTTTAAATTTAACAATAAGGGTTTCATTTTATTTTTCCACAAACTCCGGTTTGCTTCGAGTCCCTTGAATTTGCCACACCTTTAGGTTCCTTTTATCCAAAGGCCTTTTGACTTCACCGTAGAGAAGTCCTTGCGCGTCCCAACCACCACTCGTTTGCAAAAGGGGTTTTCGCTCTACTCTAGAGACCACTTGCTTCCATTCAAATTCTTGAGCGGACTTAATTAGCAATCGACCTTCAACATCTCCAAAATTCACTGATTTTTGCTCCGGAAATATAGAGGACAAAACTTTCATACCTTCGCCATTGGCGATATTAAGAGATTCAATTTGTGTTAGGACTTCAACTGCATTGTTTTGATAGCGCAACTTTGCAGAGACATCATCAAACGAAATACCAGCAGCTTGTGATTTGCCCACTTTAAAAGACCCCTCAACATGAGTGGTTCGATTCTGCTCGGCTTTCCACTTGGCATAGACTTGCATGGGACCAATTTCACCATTTTGAGTCATTAGTTTTTGCACCCTCGGGTTGAGAAGCAATTCATCAAAATCTAAATTGAGTTCAATATTCTTAAAAAATTTATCAGTTGCTAATTGTGCCGTCCCCACCACTCTGCCGGCATCAGGTTCAATTCGAGAAAGATTGATCTTCCAGAGGCCATTTGTAAACTGCATAGCTGTGTACAGGGAGTTAATATTTTGAATTTCGCGATTGCCCTGATTCGAAAAAATAAATTCTAGATTTTGCACCAAACCACTAAGCTGAATATCGTCTTCACTTTTTATTTCTGCAGAGCCCTTAAACACCCCTAAATCACCAAGAGTTTTACTGGGGTGAGGACGACCGTAAAACTCAAATAGCTTTTGAATATTCAGCTTATGGATATCGATAAATATAGGATCGTGAGTGAGAGGTCTAATACTGCTAAAATTTAAATTTTCACTTTTGAGTTCAAGCAGATCTCCCTCAATGCTGACTTCAGAAAAAGAAATAGACGACTGTTCTAAATTCTGAGTATTAACAGCCCCTTGTCCTTTAAGGCTTAACCACAAATTATTAGCATTCAGAGATTGTGGAGTGCTTCCATATTTTTGCATCAAAGACAAGACCGCCCCTAGAGGAATGTGCTTAAGCTCACCTTCGAGAGTGGCGCTATTGTCTTCGAGAAGAATACGCCCAATTAAAGAATAATAACCTTCCCGAAAATTTCCAAAAAAATGAACCAGAAGACTTCGCTCGGGACTCTCATTGTATTCGAGATGTACTTTAGAGTTGGATAAATAATCGCCAAGCATTTCATTTTTTAGAAATGCTGTTTTACTATCGAGCTGGAGTTTGAGTGGATTGTGTGACAAGACTCGCAGTTTGAGATTATCAAACTCAGTATAATATCTCTTCTGTGGCAAATAATTGATTTGAATTTTTCGAATTGCCAATAAACTTAACTCACTCCCCTGTCTGTTACTGCTTGTAGAGATTTTCTTTTCAACTTGAACAGGTGACTTGTTTGCAACTTCGGCAGAGGAGGCCACAGTCGCTAGGCACTCTTTACGTTCTGAGCGCAAATTGATGGTCAACTGTCCTAGCTCAATACTTTTAATGGGATCTTTGCCTGAGAATAAATTTCTTACCGACAACGGCAACCGAAGCTCATCAAGTAAAATTTCAGGCTTCATCCAACACTCATTTTCAGAGCGGATTTCTATTTGGCGTACGACGACTTCTAATTTAGGAAGTCCCCACCGACTTAAACTAATTTCTGAAGAGGCAAACTTGATCTCGGCATCTCGATGAATATGACTAGCAGCTTCGCGAATCTTTGCCTCGATGCGAGCAGGAGAAAAGTAGGATTTAAATGCAAAACCTATAAAAAAAGAAAAAACCAGCCCCGATAAGATGATCGCAAAAGCTGGTTGTTCCGTAATGAGAGTGCTATCTGGAATGAGTAGGCGTTGGCGTTTTGAAGCTGACATACAAGAAATATTCTAGCTTCTTACGCTCTTTGAGCAACTATTTAAACTCAAAGCTTACGATTTCGTACTCACGGTCCCCTTTAGGACTTTGTACTGTAACGACATCGCCCTCTTTCTTGCCGATCAACGCACGAGCTAGAGGAGACAAGATACTGATCATACCCATTTTAACATCGGCTTCATCAACACCAACGATGGCATACTTTACTTCTTCTTCAGTTTCTAAGTCGATAAGCTTAACTGAGGCCCCAAAAACAATACGATCTGATTTAATTTCAGCCGGATTAATAACTTCAGCCCCTGCAATTTTGCCTTGAATTTCAGCAATACGGCCTTCGATCATGCCTTGCTTTTCTTTGGCAGCATCGTACTCAGCATTTTCAGAGATATCACCCTGAGCGCGAGCTTCTTCAATCGCATGGATAACAGCTGGTCTTTCTTCGTGAATGAGCCTCTTGAGCTCAGCATCCAATAGAGCTTTTCCACGCACTGTCATCGGTAATTTGTCATTGCTCGACATTGAAGATCTCCTCATGTTTCGTTTCTAAAAAGGCCTAATCTTCTACCCCTAATCTAAAATTTAAGCAATTATTGTGGCGCTGCGCGCTATATTTCTAAAAACCTAGCCTACCCAAAAAACCTTAGCCTTTTTATGATGTTAAGATCAAAGCAGAGCAGGAGTCTGAATTGCAACATTTGATAGATCTCATTAAATCCTCGCAAAAGATCATACTATCAACTCACCGCCAATGCGATGGCGACGGGTTAGGTGCACAAATGGCCTTAGCTTTTGCTCTACGAAAAATGGGTAAATCCGTTGAGATAATTAATGTGGATAGAACTCCTAGAAAATATCGCTTTCTAGAGCCCGATGTTCATATAATTTATTTTGAAGAAAACCCAAAGCACCCCATACAGGCTGACCTAACACTGATTTTTGATACCAACGACGAAAGACTGCTTGGAGATTTGTTTCCAGTTTTACACCAAAATAGCAAACATTTGGCCTTTATCGACCACCACCCTATTTTAAAACATGGCCCTCACCCTACAAATGCCTCTTGGATTGACATGAGCTGTGCAAGCACTGGAGAAATGGTCTACAAATTGATCTCGGAACTTAAGATCGAACTGGACCGAGAAATTGCTCGCTGTCTTTATACCTCCATCACTTTTGATACTCAATTGTACAGATTCATTCGCAGTTCACCAGTATCTCACGAAATCGCAGCCAAACTATTACTCTACAATATCGATCCCGAAGAAGTTCATCGTCACCTCTTTGGCAATATGACAGCTCAAAAAGTAGCTTTTCTGGCCCACGCTTTGGGCAGTTTAGAGTACTTTGCTAACAACAAGATTGCAGTGCTTTTAGTTAAAGACAGCGACATGAAAAAATTTAGAATCGACTTCGATGAGTCTCGTGATGTGATTGATATGATTATGAATATCGAAAGTGTTGAAGCCGCAGTGATGTTCCGTCAAGATGCTGACGACATTCACAAAGTCAGCTTGCGCAGTAAGGGCAAAATCGAAGTGGTCTCTATTGCTGAAGCTATTGGTGGTGGCGGACACAAGTATGCAAGTGGCGCTTTCTACCAAGGGAGCTACAACATCCTCAAAACCAAAATCGTCGACGATCTGATTCTCAAACTCTCACAAGTTTCATGAACCAAAAACGCAACCCCAAACAAAAAGAAATTGTCTGCCGCTGCAACAATGTTTCTAGAGAAACCATAGAAGACGCGATTAAAAACGGTTGCGACACACTCAACAAAATATTTGATGCCACCACTGCCGGCGTCGGCCCCTGCGGAGGAAGCTGTCGCCGCAAAATCGGTCCCCTCCTTGAAGACTACAAAAAAACTGGCACCTTTCCCGAAAAACTCCGCGAAGACACCCGGGGCAAAAAATAATCAACTACCGCAAAAACTAAACTGCAGCTAAGCCTGAATGGCCCCCGCGCTCCTACCTCCCACCCCCAAGGAGAGTAGCTCCCTATCTCATGCACACACTCATCCATGAGGTTAACGCCGCCATCGCCATTAAGAGCTCATTTTACTTTTATGGGAGGAGCCCTCTTGAGGCCCTCTCTAGCAGGGACATCCAGCAAACCGGAGGTATTCGCCCGAAAGGGCGATGCTGGCTAGCTCATGGATGAGCGCGTCCCAGCCTAGAGAGGGCCTCAAGAGGGCTCCTCCCATAAAAGTAAAATGAGCTCTTAATGGCGAACGCATCCAGCTTGGCGGATGTGCATGAGATAGGGAGCTACTCTCCTTGGGGGTAGGAGGTAGGAGCGCGGGGGCCATTCAGGCTTAGCTGCAGTTTAGTTTTTGCGGTAGTTGATTATTTTTTCTACGTCGCTGCGGCAGGTTCCGCAAGAGGTGCTGGCGTTTGTTGCTTGCGATACTTCTTCGGGAGTATGAGCACCTAACAAAATGGCTTTGTCTATAGTTGCTGTGGAAACACTTCTGCAGTGGCAGACTTCGTCGCCCTCAAAGGGGTACTGCCACCTATTTTGAAGTTTGAGAATTAACTCTTTAATGAGCATTGAAACATGATCATTTGCTGTGGGTACTGGCCAAGCTGTGATATTATTGCCATGTTTTTGGCGCATCTCAAACATAGTTTCTGTGAGATTGTGACAGCCAACAATTTTTACCGACTCGATGTGACCTTTCTCATCGAGATTTGCCTGGACTTCATCAACACCTTCTATAGATACAACTACTTGCATACCTAAAATCATGATAGATATTCTTTAAAAACAAAAGACCAGATTATGCAGATTAACGTTTTAAGCCATCTCCCCTCACTCTACAGCAATCAGCGCTTTCTCCAAGAGGGCATAAATCTTAATTTGCCTATTACAATTGTCCCTCCACTTCGCGAAAATTTAACCAAACTATCGCAAGCATCGCTGTGTCTTCTGCGCTTAGGAGAGTACTCTTACTTTGAGACCATGACTCTGCTCCAGCAGCTTCCCTTGCGCTATTTTAACTCCCTTGAATCCTTTCAATTAGCTCGGGACAAGTGGGCTACTTATGAATTCCTGCTGTCTTTAAATATTTGCCCTCACTCTCAACTCACTCCACTTCCTCTCCCTTGCCTTGTTAAGCTTCGCCACTCTTTACAAGGAAGAGGAGTCTTTTTAGTGCAGACTCCAGAAGAGCTACTTCAAATCCAAAATCAGCATCAGAATATTTTTTATCAACAATTTATTGCTACTGCTGCTGGCACTGATTACCGCCTCTTGTTTATTAAAAATCAGTATATAGGAGCCATACAAAGACATAACTCCACTTCCTTTAAAGCCAATATCCATCAAGGAGGTCAAGCTAGCCCATGGTTAGCCCCCACGCCTCTAATAGAACAAGGTACTGAGATCGCTTCCAAATTGAATTTACATTATTGTGGCTTAGATTTTATTCGCACTGAAAATGGGGAGTTCTTATTCTTAGAAGCAAATGCCTCTCTTGGCTTTGAAGCCTTTGAAAAAGCCACTCAAATAAATTTTGCAAAACTCTTATTAGAAAGTTTAACTCATGAATTTTAAAATCACTTCTCTGCCTATTTTTGCTGATAACTTTCAATATATAATTCACAATGATAAAAACTCTGTTGTGGTCGATCCTGGTGATGCTGAGGTTTTATTTCTTTTTCATCACAAACACAAACTCATCCCACAAGCTATTCTACTTACACACTTCCACGATGACCATATGGCAGGACTTGCAGAATTAATGAATCATTTTCCTGACCTAAAAATCTATGGTAGTTCTCATATCAAAGAATGCAAGTGGACCATTCAATCACAAAAAGACATCACATTATTAAATGACCTTAACTGCCAAATGATTGCTACTCCCGGTCACGCTCGCGAGCATGTTATTTTTTATTTTCAACAACTTGAATTAGCTTTTACTGGAGATCTTATTTTCCACTTAGGCTGTGGCCGTGTTTTTGATGGCACCATGGAAGAACTCTACCAGAGTTTGCAACTCCTCAAGGAACTCCCATCTTCAACAAAACTCTACTGTTCTCACGACTATGGTTTAAGGAATCAAGAGTTTTGCAAATCTCTTCTTAGCCACGCTTTTGATTATAGCAGCTACCCTCAGTTGCACCAAATCCCCTTGGACCTCGCCACAGAAATAAATTGGAATCCATTTCTGATGGCAAAATCCTACGAGAATTTTGTAGAACTTCGCAAAAGGCGCAATCAGTTTTAATGTCCTGACGCTTTAGCCGCTCCGATTCCAGTCTCCGAACGCACAGCTTGCGTTAAATATCCTGCTCGATCCTTCTCAGCCTGCTCACTTTTATCTAAAACTGAAACCAACCAAATCACAAAGAAAGCCAGAGGCATCGAAAATAAAGCTGGCGAAGTATAAGGGAACCAAGCTGACCCTGCCGGATTACCCATAGTTGATTCCCACACAGAGGGCGACAAAATTGTCAAAACCACAGCCGTGATGAGTCCCGCAAAACCTCCCCAAACCGCACCACGCGTGGTGCAATCTTTCCACAACAAGGACATGATCAAAACTGGAAAGTTGGCCGAAGCAGCAATAGCAAAAGCCAATGACACCATGAAAGCAATATTTTGTTTTTCAAAAACAATTCCCAAAATCACGGCAATGACACCTAGGACTAAAGTTGTCACTCTCGAAACTTTGAGTTCCTTTTTTGATGTGGCATGGCCTTGCTTAATAACTGTGGCATAAATGTCATGAGAAACTGCTGAGGCTCCCGATAGCGTGAGTCCTGCGACTACCGCTAAAATGGTAGCAAAGGCCACTGCCGAAATAAAACCTAAAAAGATATTCCCACCAACTGCTGTCGCCAAGTGCACAGCAGCCATATTATTACCCCCAATAAGCGCTCCCGTTTCATCTACAAATTGCGGATTGGTGGCAACCAAGACAATGGCACCAAAACCAATAATAAATGTAAGAATATAAAAGTAACCAATCCACGTCGTAGCCCAAAACACTGAAGAGCGTGCAGCTTTTGCATTTGGCACTGTGAAGAAACGCATTAAAATATGGGGCAAACCCGCAGTTCCAAACATCAAAGCAATACCAAAAGAGATCGCTGAAATAGGGTCTTTCACAAAATTTCCAGGAGCCATAATAGAGGTCCCTACTTTTTGCGCCTCCTCACCCGTCAATCCTGACTTACCTGCTAATTCTGTCTTGATACGAATTGCTTCTCTAAAAAAATCTTCCAGAGAAAAGCCAAACTGCCACAAAACTGCTAGAGCCATAAAAGAGGCCCCCGTCAATAACAGACAGGCTTTAATAATTTGCACCCAAGTGGTAGCCGTCATGCCTCCAAACAAAACATAGATCATCATCAAAGCGCCAACTACAATAACAGCAATCCAATACTCTAGCCCAAATAACAATTTAATCAGCTGACCGGCCCCAACCATTTGAGCAATCAGATAAAATAGGACCACCACCAAAGTTCCTGAAGCGGCAAACAACCTGACAGGAGTTTGTTTGAAGCGATAAGCTGCCACATCAGCAAAAGTAAACTTACCTAAATTTCGAAGTCGCTCTGCCATCAAAAAGGTAAGAATGGGCCAACCCACTAAAAAACCAATAGAATAAATCAAGCCATCAAAGCCACTTGCCATCACCGCCGCTGAGATTCCCAAAAAAGAAGCGGCAGACATAAAATCTCCAGCTATGGCTAAACCATTCTGAAAACCTGTAATTCCACCACCAGCAGTGTAAAAATCAGCTGCGGACTTGGTCTTTTGCGCCGCCCATTTTGTAATCCACAAAGTCGCAAAGACGAAAATTGAAAACATCGCAATGGCTGTCCAATTGATTGGCTGCTTTTGCAATTCTCCAAGATCTCCACCAGCTGCTTGCGCCAATCCTGAAGTCATCAATGTAAATAACAAAGTTAAAAACTTCATTAGAGATCTCCTTTTACTTTTTCATTGAGAGCATCGAACTCGCTATTGGCTCTTCTGACATAGATGCCAGTCAGAATCACAGTAAAAGCAATTACACCAAGACCTATGGGGATACTTACCGTTATGACGCTATCAGAACTAATCGGTTGAGCTAAAAACTCTTTGCCGAAAGCCACAAGATAAATAAAGCCAAAGTAGACAAACACCACCAATGCTGTCATCAGCCAGCTGTAACGGGACCGTGTTTTGACCAAGCGTTGATAGTTTTCATTTTCGATGATCTTTTTGGCTAACTTTAAATCCAAGATCCCCCCTGGAATCGGTGGCTGAATAATTACTCTATAACTATTGGACTTTATCTCTCCGTGAAGTGCAATGACAAATAACAAAGGGCCCAATTTCTTGAGCCCTCTATTATCAATAAATTGTTTATGCTTACGATTGTTCAGATATCTTAAAGATTCTCTTCCCAATTAAAGACATCGCTTTTTCAAAAAATAGTATTTATTTGCGATAAAACTTATCAGCGACAACTTTGCGTCGGAAAGAGAAGATAGTACTCACATCTTTGCGAACAAAATGCCACGCTGTTAGCCAACCCAAAATCCCCATGGGCAAACGATAGCGCACTCTATCCGTCATAAGAGTACCACCTGGAACTTCTTTAAAACCATGAGTGTGATGCCACAATTTATACGGTCCTTTAAGTTGGTTATCTACAAATTTGTAAGGTGGTTGCCACTCATCGATAATGGTCTTCCACTTGGCTGGCACACCATGAATTTTGAGCGTGTAATCTATAAGAGTTCCTTGCTGAATTTGCGGGGTTGAGACTTTCTCCACTTTAAAACTCAGTATATCCGGAGTAATAGCTTCAAGATTTTGTGCTTCACTAAAAAAAGGAAAAAGTTCTGATGGTTTTAACGGAACAAACTGCTCAGCGTAAAAAACTTCTTCCCCCTTATTGTATGGCTCAAAAAACTCCTGGAACACATCACTCAGGTTGCTGTGACGGAATTTAAATCCCAACTTCTGAGCTTGCTCAGGAAGAACCCTTTGGCTGCTTAAAACAATAGTGCTCATTTCTCCTAAAAGTGCCTTAAGAGCAAAACCTGGCACATTTGGTCCCAAAGGACGCTTGAGACTTTTAGCTAATATTTTTGAAAACTCTAAGTTGGTTAATGGCTCTGGAGAAACACCATTGATCACTCCTGAGGCTTGTTTGTTATCTAAAACAAAAATCATCAGTGATACCAAATCTCGCACATCAATCCAGCTCATCCACGACTTACCACTTCCTAATGCTCCCCCCACTCCGGCACGGAATGGAAATAACATTTTTTGCAGAGCTCCTCCCACAGGAGAAAGAACCACTCCTGTGCGCAACAGAACACGACGGCAAGACAGAGACGCTGAGGCTTTTTCCCAGTCTGCACACACATCACTCAAAAAGCCTTCGCCCTTTGCTGAATTTTCACTGAGCACTTCATCTCCACGGTCACCATAAAAACCAATAGCGGATGAACTCACAAAAACAGCAGGCTCTACCTGAAAGCTCGCTATCAAATTTTTTGTTGCCTCAACACGAGAAACTCGGATCGCAGTTTTTACTTTTTCATTCCATCTACGATCCCCAACATTCTCACCTGCCAGATGAAAGACGCCATCTATTTGATTTAACTTTTGCGACAAAGGACCCTTATTTAAATCATGCTCAATAATTTCTGCAGCAAAAGGAAGTTCCTCTTTTGCCTTTTGCCGACTCCGAGAAATCACTACTAACTCATGTCCCAACTGAGTCAGCTCTTTACCTAACTCTTTACCCACTAAGCCTGTAGCACCGGTCATTAAAATACGCATAAGCACTCCTTATTTTTTTAAAACCTTTGAAAATTCTTGCAAACATCTCCCCCGCGCAAAAACATGATCCACCATGGGTCTGGGGTATTTGGGAGTGCCATACTCAGGCACCCACTTCTTAATATAGATATAATCTGGATCAAACTTTTCGGTCTGAGCTTCTGGATTAAATATTCTGAAGTATGGGGCCGCATCACATCCAGAGCCCGCTGCCCACTGCCAGTTGCCATTGTTTGCAGAGAGATCATAATCTAAAAGTTTAGATGCAAAATAGCGCTCGCCTTCACGCCAATGAATCAAAAGATGTTTGGTTAAAAAACTGGCAACTATCATGCGCACACGATTGTGCATATAACCTGTAGCATTGAGTTCTCGCATCCCCGCATCTACAATAGGATAGCCGGTTTGCCCAGATTGCCAGCGCGAAAGATCCTCAGGTGCATTTCTCCACGCAATTTGATCATAAATCGGCCGAAAAGAACGTTTTTCAACTTCTGGAAAATGCCATAAAATCTGCATAAAAAAATCACGCCAAATGAGTTCACTCAACCACGTATCAGAGTAACGCTGCCCTTCTCGGGCCAACTCACGCACGCTTACTGTACCAAAACGCAAATGCAAACCTAAATGTGAAGTCGCTTGCTGCAAATAAGGAAAATCTCTGCGTTCAGAATATTTTTTTAACATCTCCACATTGAGATCTAGCTGCGGGTAAGTGAATTCTTGCGACTTAAAACCAATTTGTTCCAACTCTAGCATCGGGATGCTATCTTTGATTTTAGCAAATTTAGAAAAATAATTTTCGCTTGGATAGCTTTTGAGAAAAAAATCTGATTGCGCTAACTTAGCCAGCACTTTCTTTTTATAAGGGGTGTACACCGTGTAAGGCTTTTTTTGATCACTAAGTACTTCGTCTTTTTCAAAAAGAGTCTGGTCCTTAAAACTGTAAACGGCAACACCGCGCTGGCGCAACAAATCTATGATTTCTTGATCACGTCGTCGAGCATAAGGCTCATAATCATGATTGAAATAAACTGACTCTACTGCAAAATCCTGCAGCAACTCCTGCCACACTTGAAGAGGCTGTCCCAAGCGCACCACCAAGTCCGAACCAAGTTGCTGTAACTGAGATTTAAGATCTATTAACCTTTGATGGATAAATTGCACTCTCAAATCTTCTGTGCCTAAGTGCTTTAAAATTTCTGTATCAAAAATAAACACCGGAAGAACTGCAGCACCCTGTTTTAAAGCATGGTAAAGCCCTGCATTGTCTTCTAGCCTTAAATCTCTTCTCATCCAAAACAGTGTGACTTTTGCCATAATTTCCTTTTCTTCGCTATTTTGAGTTTAACAAATCATAAACTCAAGGTAAATTAAAGAGACTATGGCAGACACAAAAGACGACAAAAGACAAAGTTTGGATAAAATCAAAAGCAGCGTATTCTCACGCAGCCTCACTATGGCAAAGCTGACTTTACAGACAGGAGCAAAACTTGCCGGTCAAGGAATGTCTCAAGCCCTGTCTGATCCCTCAAAACGAGACGAAAAATGGAAGCTCTTTCTCAAGAGCCAAGCCTCTACCATCAGCCAAGAGTTAGGTGAACTCAAAGGGTCACTAATGAAGGCGGGGCAAATGTTGTCTATGTACGGAGAACATTTTTTACCGCCTGAAGCCAATGAACTCCTAAAAAGCTTGCAACAAGACTCCCCACCGCTCAAGTGGTCCGCAATTGAACCTGTACTTAAAAAATACCTACCGCAAGAAAAGTTAGATGAGTTGGATATCGAAAAAGAAGCTCTTGCCTGCGCCTCAATGGGCCAAGTGCACCGAGCCCGCATTAAAGCCACTGGCGAAATGATATGCCTCAAGATTCAGTATCCTGATGTTGATAAAGCTATCGACTCGGATCTCAAAGCTATTCGTACCTTATTGAGCGTGATGAAGCTGCTTCCTAAAGATGTGGATTTTGATCCAGTATTTGCTGAAGTCAAAGACATGCTCACTCAAGAAACTGACTACGAACTTGAAGCAAATTTCACTGAAGACTATTTTAACAAACTTCAAGGAGATAGCCGCTTTGTTGTTCCTAGATTGTACCGACAGTATTCAGGAAAGAAAATCATTGCGACTTCATTTGAGCGCGGCCTCAGAGTCGACGACCCTCTCATTCAAAACTTATCCCAAGAGCGACGTAATAAACTTGCCGCTAATTTCTTAGACTTATACCTCAAAGAGCTTTTCCAGTGGGGATTGGTGCAAACAGATCCACACAACGGCAACTATAAAATCCGCATCGACCCCTCTGGCAATGATCAGTTGGTGTTATTGGATTTTGGTGCGAGCCGCCAGTATGAAGATAGTTTTTTAAAGCCTTATCATCGTATGATCAAAGGCTCTCTCCTTAACGAACGCGATAAGTTTTTAAATGCAGCGAAAGATCTTAAGTTTATCCACGATGACGACCACAAGGAGCTCATCAAAATATTCGAAGAATTTTGCTACGAAACTATTGAGCCCTTTATGTTACCAGATGATCCTCGCAACACTCATGGTCAAATTGCCGCCGATGGAACTTATGATTGGAAGAACACGGATTTACCCAATCGTTTGACCAAAAAGGTTTTTCATATCGTTAGAAACTTCTCGTGGCGAACCCCTCCCAGAGAAATCTTATTTTTAGATAGAAAAACTGGAGGCGTTTTTATCTTCCTCTCTGTCCTCAGAGCCAAGATGTCAGGCCGTGCTGTTTTATTGAAGTACTTAGAGCAAGTACAAGATTAGGGATGACAAGATCCACATTTTTAGTGGATCTTGTGTCTATGAAGACATTTATCGTTTGTTTTTTACTGACTGTTGCCACTCCCGCACTAGCCTTAACTGAAAAAGGCGCACAACCTTTTAAGCTTTTAGATTTTTGGGCCTCATGGTGCACTCCCTGTGAAAAAAGTTTTCCAGAAATTGAAAAGTTACACCAAAAATACTCTCAACAAGTAGAGTTTATCGGAGTCAATCAAGATACAGATTTAAAAGACATGGAAGAGTTTTTGAAAAAAAATCCAGTGAGCTTTCGTCACCAACAGGACACTGGTAAAAAACTTTTGAAGCAGTACGAAATCAAAGCCCTGCCAACAACTGTTTTAATCTCAGCCGATGGCAAAGAAATCTTTCGTCTGCGAGGCTATCGGGATCAAGATCACTTAAAAATTGAAAAGGCGATTATCGATGCTCTGGATCAGCACAAACAGAACCAAGAGCCTCAAATTCAAAAGTAGCTTCTGTAATTCCTAGTTTTAATAGATTCAATTTGATTTCATTTTTGACTTTTTCCATACTTTGCCAATCACTATTGCTATCAACAACCAAATGGGCAGTTAGGATATGCTTTTGTCCATCCAAGGACCAAAGATGCAGATGATGCACATCCTTGACCATTTCGTTAGCTCTTATAATTTCTTCTGCTTCTTTGATGGCTCCCGAATGAGGTGCTGCCATCAAAAATACAGAAGCAGCACTCTTCAAATTACGAAATACATTGTAGACAATCCACAACGAAAGAATAACCGCAAGGCCCGCATCAATCTCTGGGATGTCTGTGAATTTAATTGCAATACCACCGACCAGCACCAAGACCCAACCTGCCAAGTCTTCGAGCATGTGCCACATCAGCATTTTTTCATTTAGGCTTTCTCCCTTTGAAACGCGGTAAGCAGCAAGACCATTTACTGCAACCCCAAAGAGAGCCATGAAAATCATTCCTTCAGCATGAGGGGCCTCAGGATTAAACAAACGGGGTATAGCTTCAACCAGAATAAAGGCGGAACCAATGAGCAGAATAACTCCAGTTACAAAAGCTCCTAAAACAGAGAATCTTCTATAACCATAAGAATATTGATTATCAGAAGATTTGAGGGAGTACTTCTCAAGGTAGATTGCAAGCCCTAAGGCCCCAGCATCGCCAAAATCATGAAGGGCATCACTCATGATGGCAACACTGTTAAAATAAAAGCCTCCAATCAATTCAAACAAGGCAAAAACCAAATTAAGCCACATGGCTCCTTTCATGCGCTTAAGCGCCCCATCCCCTGTAGGGTGGTGCGAATGATGATGGTGGTGATGTCCCCCCGCTCCCGCATGAGAGTGGTGATGGTGAGCATGATGGTCACTCATGTTTCTAAGCTCCTTGCCTTGTGCAACTCAGTTATGGTAGCCCTTTTGTCATGAAAAAAGAACGATTTTCTCAGTTCGCTTTAGGCTTGTTGCTTTATACAGTGGTCGTCATTTTATGGGGTGCCTGGGTTCGTATTTCTCACTCAGGTGATGGCTGTGGAGACACTTGGCCACTTTGTCACGGTCAACTCATCCCCGAAGCTGAACAGGGTAAAACTTGGGTTGAATTTTCTCATCGTATTACCTCTGGCATTTATGGTATTGCCGCTTTGTTTTTCTATCTGTTTGCACGCAAACTCTACGCACTCGGAAATAGCACTCGCCGCTTTGCTGGTTGGTCCTTATTTTTTACTATTACAGAAGCCGCTCTTGGAGCCAAACTTGTCATCTTCGGCTTAGTTGCATCGAATGACACTGCCTTTCGTGCTCTCGTGATGGCACTCCATCAAGTTAACTCACTCCTCCTCACGGCAGCTGTGGCTCTCACGTGGTTGTCAGCTTGTTACGATAAACCCTATGTGATTTCTAAAAAGTCATGGCCTGCTTTGCTGTTCATTCTAATTGCCACAACAGGGGCCTGGGCGGCATTGGCTGGCACCTTATTTCCAAGTGAGTCTTTGTGGAGTGGTCTGCAAGCAGACTTTGCAGAAGGCGCTCATTTTTTATTGCGCTTGCGCGTTTTGCACCCATTAAGTGCAATTCTCATCGGCGGCGCCTTGATCGCCAAGTTCTGGCTTCACTCGCAAAAAAGTACAGTAAATCCACAACAAGCACGCGTCTCTCAACAAACTGCCCTAGGGCTTTTAGTTGCCATTGCCTTTGGCGCGAGCACATTGTTAGCTCTTTCGCCTACATGGATGAAAGTCAGTCACTTGGCACTCACTCATTTTGTTTGGGTATTATTGTGGCGCTGGCTTTACAGCGAAAGCTCTGCAGAGCCAGCTAAACGATAAAGCACGCGGATTTTTTCTGATAAAGAGGACAACTGTAAGACTTCTTGCTGCATGTCCTGATCTCTGACCAAGTAAGAAGCAAAGGCCCCAACAACTTCTTCTGGTTTGGCAATACTTCGAGTAAACACATCTCTCTGCATCGGATCTGTGATGTGACGACCAATCCAAGCCATCAACATCTGGTGAAGAATCGTGAGAGTTTTTTTATCTGCCTCTAAAAGTTCGTTGGTTTCAGAAAGAATCTCAGCTTCACAAACCAGATACGGCTCTGCACTTGCTTTCAGGACTCCTAATTTTATTTTTCCTAGACCATAGAGAAATACCAAGAGGGTTCCGTTATCACGTTCCTCCACAATTTGCACCTGACCATAACCACAAACAGGTCGCACAAACTTCAAGGCTTCACCTGGTTTTGTTTCGTTCATCTCGAGGGGGTTTTCGATAAATGCTAAAGCCACGGGTTTATTTTGGGCCACAGCATCCTTGATCATTTTAATGTAGCGAGGCTCAAAGATATTTAGAGGTTTTGTTGTCGCAGGGAAAAGCGTCACATTGACTAGCGGAAAAACAAAAACTTCCATGACAAACTTACTCCCTTGGCTGATACTCTTAAGTATAATGGATGGCACGGTACCAACCCAAGATAAAAAAATTCTGTTTTTTGACGGAGTCTGTCATCTCTGTCATTGGAGCGTTGATTTTTTAATTTCTCAAAATAGAACATCTGGAATTTTATTTGCTCCACTTCAAGGCAGTACCGCTCTCCATCTACTGCCCGCCCAAACAGTTCAACAAATGTCTTCTTTAGTCTATTGGCGTGAAGGGCAAATCTACACACATTCCACTGCTTTTATTATGGCCTGTGCTGATTTAGGATCTTATTGGAAATTAATATTAGTTTTAAAATGGTTCCCTTTAGTTCTTAGAGACGGAGTCTACAACATCATTGCCCGTCATCGCTATCAGTGGTTTGGTCGCTCTGAATTCTGCCGCCTGCCCAAACCTGAAGAACGAAGCTATTTTCTCGACTGACAAGCAATAAGAACCTCGACTAATGGCCGATCAGCAGGAGCCAACTCTGTGATAGGAATCTCACTAAATAGAACCCACTTGGTCTGGTCATGATCCTGCAAGACTTGTTCGCCACCAGTAATTTGCGCCAAATAAAGATGCAAATGAATGACTTTCTCGCCATAGTCGTGCACGTGATCGCCAACTTTTTCGCGAACACGAATATCAAAGCCTAACTCTTCTTTGATCTCTCGAATTAAAGCCTGACTCTGAGACTCTCCTCGCTCCACTTTGCCACCGGGGAACTCCCACTGCCCTGCCCCTTTCGTATGGTGAGCACGACGAGCAATAAGCACTTTACCGTCTTCGATGATTGCTGCGGCGACAACTTCAATTGTAGCTAACATTTTCCCCCTCTAAGGACGAGCCCTGCGGACTCTCTTTGTATTTCTCACACAGAAAGTTTAATCTGTTCCTATGTTCACTTACAACTCCGGAATCGCTCAATACTCCAGACTCAATGCCTTCATTTGGGGACTGATGGCTTTTCAAGCTGGCGCCATCAATGTGGGAGGTTTTTTAGCCTGTCACAAGTTTGTTTCACACGTAACAGGATTTGCCACACACTTTGCTGCAAGCTTGGCTCATGGAGAACTCTACACGGCTTTTGGACTCATCTCAGTTCCGTTATTTTTTCTATTCGGTTCATTTATATCGGGTATGGCTGTAGATACGAGAATTCAAAAGGCACAAAAACCTCTTTATCCTCTCATCTTTGGTTTGATGAGCATTTTACTTCTGGCAGTTACTGTCGCTGGAGTGCGAGGTGATTTTGGAGCTTTTGGAAGCCCCATCAACTTAGTCTTCGATTACTCTCTACTCGCTGCTTTATCTTTATCTTCAGGGTTACAAAACGCCACAGTCACTTCTGCTTTTAATTCTGTTGTGCGCACCACGCACCTAACAGGCCTCACTACGGATTTGGGTATTGGATTTGCGAGACTATTACGAAGAGCTCACAGCAAAAACTCTCGAGAAAACGAAATTCTCGCCACTGGCATGCGTTTGTTTATTATTGTTAGTTTTATTTCTGGCTCAAGTCTTTCAGGATTTATTTTCTTCCACGCAGAGTATTGGGGCTTCTTAATTCCATCTTCCATTGCTATCATTTTGTGGGTTTGGAGTTTAAAGAACTTTTCAAAGAACGGGAAAGCATCATGATTGACACGGGAAACTCATTTTTTGTTCTACTTATCAGCGGCGTAGCTCTTTTTTTGTATGGCATGAGTTTATCAAACTCTTCTCTAGAAAAACTCATGGCTGGGAAAATCACAGGCCTTCTCAATCGCTTAAGCCAAAACCACTTTCTCTCCATTTTAGTAGGCGTCACTCTTACGACTTTGATGCAATCATCGGGAGCTGTGACTTCTATGCTTGTGGGTCTAGGCTCAGCTCGTGTCATTACTCTTCAGCAGGTCATGGGTGTGATCATTGGCACAGCTATCGGCACTACTCTCACCGTCCAATTGATTTCTTTTGATTTAGGTATTTATGCACTCCCCGTTTTTGCCGTAGCTTTTGCTGTTTGGTTTCGCACCAAAAAACCTATTTTTAAAAATCTCTCACAAGTCCTAATGGGGTTTGGTCTTTTGTTTTTAGGTCTCAAGCTTGTTTCAGTCTCCTCGCACCACTTTGCAGAAAACCCATTACTCACAGATTTTTTTGCTTCTTTTAAGGATAACCCTCAATACTCTCTACTTATTTCTATGGTCTTTTGCGCGCTCGTGCAAAGTTCGGCTGCAACTATTGGTCTTGCCATGTCCTTGGCCTCTGCAGGAGCGATCTCAACTTCAGATGCTATCCTCTGGGTTTATGGCGCTAATATTGGTACAACAAGCGTAGCTCTTATCGCTGCCGCTAGTAGCAACTACATTGGCAAACAAGTTGCTTGGGCCCACTTTTTTTACAAGACTCTATCCGTGGTGATTTTCTATCCTTTCACTCAATACTTTCTTAGCTTTATTGTAACCTTCGATGCTTCTATCCATCGTCACATTGCCAACGGTCACTTCTTTTTTAATATATTCTCAGCCATTATTTTTTATCCCTTTATTCGCCCCGGAGCGAGACTTATAGAAAAACTCATCCCAGCCACATCTGCCGATACTTTCGGCACTCAGTTTGTTAATTTGAATAATTACCAATCGAGCTCACTGGCAATTTCCTATGCTCAGCGAGAAATCATGCGCACAGCTGATATCGTGATGAGTATGATTCAAGATGCGATAAAAGTGGTTGAGACAGGAGCTGACCCTGCACTGATTCAAAGTATCAAGGAACGTGATAACAAAGTAGACTTCCTCTACCGAGAAACCAAAATGTTTCTCTTAGATCATGCTAACAAATCCAATACTGTAGTTCACCAGAATGTCATGAACATGATCATGTTCCTCTCTGATTTGGAGCGAGCTGCCGACGCCATTGATATTAATATTGTTGCTTTAGGAATCAAAAAAAATGCTCTTCATTTGCATTTTTCTGATGAAGGTTGGAGTGAAATCCGCCAGATGCACAGTGAAGTGATTAAAGTTTCGAATATGGCTATCAACTCCTTTACCCAAAGGGAACTCTGTGATCAAGCTATTCAGCTCAAGCGCGATCTGACAAAACTTGAAATCAGCTTGCGTGAACACCATATTCAACGTTTGAACAAAGGAATGCACTCTTCTATCACAACCAGCTCTATCCATCTGGATTTGCTGAGTGAATTTAGAAGAATTGGCAGCTTGTTGTGCAATCATTGTTATAGCAATAACAAATAAATCGATGTGACTCATAATTAGGAATTAGAAATATGTACGCAGCAATTGGACTCTTAGTTCTTTCAAATATTTTTATGACTTTTGCATGGTATGGCCATTTAAAGAATCACAAAGATACAGCACTGTGGTTGGTTATTCTCGCCAGCTGGGGTATTGCCTTTTTTGAATATTGCTTACAAGTGCCTGCCAATCGTTTGGGTTCACAACATTTTTCGTTGCCCCAATTAAAAATCATTCAAGAAGTAGTCACAATGGTGGTGTTTGCTGGTTTCTCAGTGCTTTACATGAAAGAAAGCCTCAAATGGGACTATCTCTGGGCCACAATTTGTCTCATTGGTGCTGTTTATTTTATTTTCAGGAATAATTAGAGCTTAAACTTTTAAAATCATATTTATTATGTCGATGAACATCACCGCTTGTAGTGAGATCTCTTATACTTAAGAGCATTGGAGGATCTATGAGCTTCTTTAATTTGTTTAAAAGTGGGACAGAAACCTCAGAGTCTAAAGTTGATATCACACAAGCTATTGTGATCGATGTGAGAACAGAAGAGGAGTTTCACGATGGGCATGTCGAAGGTGCTCAGCTCATCAATCTTTATGATGAGAAATTTAGCGACAAAATTGCGAGACTCGATAAAGACAAACACTACGCTCTCTACTGCCGAAGTGGAAATCGCTCAGGACAAGCCACACGCATGATGAAAGACTTAGGATTTAATCATGTGAAAAATTTCGGCAGCGTGGCCAGTGCGGCACGCACGCTTCAACGTAAAATAGTGTGACCTTTTAAACCAGAGGACGCACTTTGCAAGTGGCTTCAAGAATGGATAAGTACTCTTGAGCAAAGAGAGACATTATATCTTGTGCCACTTTTTCAGGAGAAAGCTTCATGTCCTCCAAGGAGCAAGTTTTAACTGGTGTTCCCTCATTGCTGATGTTCATTGCAAAATGAATTAAGCTAGAAACTGTTGATTTGCTAGCAATGGAAATACTGAGCTTTCCTCCCTGCCAGTACAAGTCATCGCCTTGACGGGAAATGTCTCCACTGACTTTACCCTGTAAATAATCACGAACAATAGCTGCGAATAATCTCTGCAAACAGACCGCCGAAAATAAATCTCGCTCAAAAATTTCAACAATAAAGTGCAACATCTTTGAACCAGCAATAGTCTCTTGGGCCAATAGGTCCTCACCATCAACCATGTGCTGAAAACTTATCTGACAAGGCCCTACCCAACTGACTACCGAATTGCCTAGCACTTTATGCTCAAGATAAGCATAAAGTGGTCGTAATTGGGTACCATCATAGAGAAATTCATTTTTTAAGAAGAGTGTTTTCATAAGTGATAACTTTCGTCCAAGAAGAGTTGATCAATATCTACGCCACCATTCAAGAAGGCTCTCTTTGCCCGCTGACAGCTTTCACACTGGCCGCACCATCTTTCTTTGGCAAAATAACAAGGCCACACCAAATGCCAGGGTACATTGAGTTTTTCTCCCAACTCCACTATGGCATTTTTCTGCAAATGAGAAGTGTAACACTTAACTTGAATTTGATTGCTCGTTGAGAAACTAAAACTGTGATCTAAAGCTTTCATGTATGCTTCTGAATTGTCAGGAAACGTTGCCGCTTCTTCCGCATTAAAGCCAGGAATGACATAGTCTGCACTTAAACTCTCCGCAAATCCCGCAGCAATATTTAAAAATATTCCATTGCGATTTGGAACCCATACCGATTTTGCAGACTCCTTTGAAACTTGTAAATCATCAATGGAAACCCGCGCCCCAATGGGCACTTGTTCTGAAGTGAGCAGAGACGACCGATTGAAATCTTTAAACCATTTCAAATCAATCACTTTGTGTGCCAGCTTTAAATATTTAGCTAACTTTTGTGCAGATTCTATTTCTTTGATGGCTGCCTTTTGACCGTAATCAAAAGTGAGTGTCAAAACAACATCACACTCAGTAACGGCTTGAAATAAATTGACCGAAGAATCCATACCAGCTGAAAGCAATACTACCGCTTTTTTCATGAGTTCTCCTCTGCCACTTTAAGATCACGAACTAAAAGCTGTATAGTTTTAGCTCCAGCAAAGTAGTTCCATTGCATTTCGCCTAAGAGATCAAAAGTTTCCCCTCGTCTCAACTCCTGGAGTTGGCGATGCGTTGGCGTAAAGAGTAAAGCTTCTACTGAAGAATCTTGGCTGGGATTATCAGAAGAAAGTTTGAGGCGGTAATGCCCACCCTTTAGTTCTTTTTTTGAAAGCAACTGCACCCGTTTAAACTTAAATAAAGGAATCTGAAAACCTGTACCAAAAGGCCCCACAAAATCATGCCACGTCATTGTCTGTTTATTAATGTCTGCGAGAGATGCTTCTATGTCGTACTCAATTTTAAGTGGGCGATCTTGTTCTTTGGTCTCAGAAAAATGTTTTGCCAAACTTTCCATGACTTGATTTTGAGCATGTAAATGAAATTCAAATCCCGCTGCTGCCGCATGGCCACCAAAGCGAGTGAGTGCATGCTCTGCACTGGTGAGTGCTGTAACCAAACAAGATTCCATCCCGTTAGGTAAACGAGCTGAACCCACAACCACTCCCTCTGCATTGACGGAGCCAACAAAAGCAGGACGATTAAAGTTTTGCGAAAGCTTAGTGGCAATTAAACCTAGAACTCCACGATGGAATTCTTCTGACACCACAAAAACAAAATCTTGATGCGACCAATCTTTTAGTAGCTCCATGGCTCTACTCTCAGCATCGCTCTGGAACTTTACACGTTGAGAGTTTTGATCTAAAACAAAATGCACTAACTCTTCAGCTCGGGTTGCTGATTTTTCTAGAAAAATATCTATAGGCAAAACCCCTGCTTCCATACGTGAAAGGGCATTGAGTTTTGGCGCAAACTTAATCGCCACATCTTGACTAGTTAGAGTTCTACCAGAAAAGCCCAAGCTATTCAGCAAAGCACGTAAACCAGCTCGTTTCGTCTCTGCTAATTTCACTAGGCCATGTTTAACTAAAACACGATTGTCATCTACCAGCGGAACCATATCCGTCAAAGTCCCGATGGTAAAAAAATCCAAGACTTCTTTAAGATCAAAATTTTGTGCGGAAGCCACTCCCGCTTCGACCAAAGCTCGCTTTAATCCCCGTAAGAGATAAAAGGCAACACCCGCACCACAAAGATATCCTAATTGACTTTGGCACTGCGGCTGGTTGGGATTTACTATCACTAAAGCTTCAGGAAGCTTTTCTCCCGGCAAATGGTGGTCTGTGATAATAACGTCTACACCGAGTTCATTGGCGCGAGCCACAGCTTCGACTGCTGTGATTCCCACATCCACGGTGATAATAAGACTGACTCCACGCTCTTTGAGGTCTTCGACGGCTGATTTATGAAAACCATAACCTTCGGAAAGTCTTTTAGGCTGGTAAGAAAGTACGTTTTTAAAACCTAAAGCTTCCAACCCTGCCAAGAGCAGAGCCAAACCCGAAGTTCCATCTAAATCAAAGTCAGCATAGATGCAGATTTTTTCATCGTTGTGATAAGCTTTTAGAATTCGCTCTAAAGCGATATCCATACCAAAAAGAGAAAGAGGATCTTTAAGATCCCCTAACTTTGGGTTCAAAGTTTTTTCGACTTGTGTCTTGTCTAAAATTCCACGGGACGCTAGCAGCTTACCGATAAGTGGTGGAAAAGGTCCTTCCACCATCTCGAGGGGTTGAGAGCGAGGCACCCAAAGGGGATGACCCATAGTTTTACTCCCTAGGCTTTACGAACAAGCCCTAATTTTTCTACTAACAAAATAAATGGCGCTGCCACATAAATAGAAGAGTATGTACCAAAAAAGATACCCACACAAAGTGCAAAAGCGATATCTGCCACAGTACCATCAGCAAAAAGGAACAAACAGATTGCCGACACAAACGTCGTACCTGAAGTGATAACCGTGCGACTCAACATATCGTTGATGGCCTTGTTAATAACAAAGCCCATGCCTTTGTCTGCCTCTGCATTCTCAGTTTCTCGAATACGGTCAAACACGACAATGGTATCATTGAGTGAGTAACCGATAAGTGTCAAAATCGCCGCAAGAATGGGAATGTTCACTTCTTTGCCCACAGCAACAAATATAGCCAAAGTCACGATAGCATCATGAGCCAAGCAGACCACTGCTCCTGGAGCATATTTGTAGTCAAAACGAAGGGCGATATAACCTAGGATCACTAATAACGAATAAAAGACCGCCAAAAATCCATTACGCTTAAGCTCTGCACCCACTTGTGGGCCAACAGTGTCTACACGACGCAAATCAGGTTGTTTTGCACTCAAGTTATCAACAAGAGCTGTTTTAACTTTTTCGATATCCGCATTGAGTAGCTCGTTGGTTTCCTTATCCGTTTGTCCCTTTTGACCTTGGAAGCGCACGATGAACTCATGCTCTTCACCAATGGATTGTACCGAAGCATCTTTAAGCCCTATGTTCTCGACTGCATTTCGCACTTCTGAAATGGTAACAGTTTGTGCATATCGCACTTGAATTTCAGTACCACCACGGAAATCAATTCCGTAACTAATACCTTTAACTGCTAAATAGATAAGAGAAATCACAACAAAGGCCAGCGAAATCCCACCAAAAACCCCTGCTTTACCAACAAAATCAAATTTTCCGAATGAATTCTGCGTTTTCATGTTTTTCACCTATACAGAGATTTTCTTAACGCCAAACTTGTAAACTAAAGTATCAACGATAACCTTAGAAACAAAGACGTTAGCAAAAAGAGTTGTGACGATACCGATTAAAAGAGTCACTGCAAAACCACGTACAGGACCTGTTCCGAAATACAACAAGACTATAGCTGTAGCTGCTGTCGTGATGTTAGAGTCAATGATTGCTGACATCGCTTTATCGTAGCCATCACGAATTGCTGATTTCAGTGCCATGCCTCGCCTGATTTCTTCACGCATACGCTCATTAATCAGAACGTTAGCATCCACCGCAAAACCTACTGTGAGGGCAATCCCTGCAATCCCAGGTAAAGTTAATGTAGCACCGATTGTTGAAAGCAAACCAAATACCGCCAAGATATTGATTGCCAAAACTACAACCGAAACCACCCCCATGCCCTTGTAATAAGCTAGCATAAAAAGAATAATCAATGCCGCGCCAATATAAGAGGCTGTTTGAGCTTTTTGAATGGAATCTGAACCTAAAGATGGACCCACGCGACGCTCTTCAAGCTGCTCTAAGCTCGCCGGCAAAGCCCCTGCTCTCAAACTAGTTGAAATCATCTTCGCTTCATCTAAAGAAGCTTCACGATTACGTGTTGAACCTAGAGAGATAACTGCAGAACCCCCACCAATACGATCGCGGATTGAAGGCGCTGATTTTACAACTTTATCGAGCACAATTGCCATTTGTTTGTTGACGTTAGCACCCGTCAATTCTGCAAACTTCGCAGCACCGCCCACATTAAAGCGTAAAGAAACTTCTGGTGCACCATACTGATCATAGCTGACAAAAGCGTCATCTAAGTCATTTCCACCCAAGTTTGAATCAGTCTGCAATAAGTAGGGAACAGCGCCATCAGCCATGGTCACAGCGTTGCCTGCTTTTTCGAAGAATATAGCAGTTTTAGCTGGAAGCTTACCTTGCAGATCCTTGTTCAATCGATCTACATATTCAGAGTACTTCATGTCAGCCATTTTATAGCCGCCAGCTTGCTCAGCTTCAGTTATCATCGCGCGCAACTCTTCGGCGTTTTTATCGTAGTTCACAATCATAAAATCTAACTTAGCCGTGGTATTGATAAGAGACTTAGCTCTTTCAGCATCTGCCATACCAGGAAGCTGAATCAGAATACGATTGTCACCTTGACGAGCGATAGAAGGCTCTGCCACACCAAACTCATCAATACGATTGCGGATAGTCTCAATAGACTGCTGAATCACGCGGTTTTTATAATCTAAAAGATAAGCATCCAAATAACGGTAAGTCAGAGTGTTCTCAGCGCCACCAACTTCAAGTAGCATGGTCGCATAACTTTCATTAAGATAAGCAGCTACTTTTGTTTTTTCGTCTGCTGATTTAACCGTAAATGTTAACTCTCCAATAGATGGATTGCTGGCAAGAATCTCCGGAGTGACCAAAGTTTCTTTCGCAATTTCAGTCTTTAAGTTGCCAATTAAACGATTCACAGATTCAGCAACAACACTTTCGACGTCCACACCCATCACTAAGTGCAAACCACCTTGAATATCCAATCCGTAATTCAATTTATTTTTAGAGAACCACCATTTGTCTTCGAGGTTCACCACATTTGGCACTACCCACACAACTGTGAGAGTTAACCCGATGAGGGCTAAGATCGTCCGTAATTTTAAGCTTTGGCTTCCCATGCTATTTCTTCCTTTTTAATTACTTTTTTGTCTCAGGTTGAGTTGCAGCTTTTTGTGATCCAGCCACTTGGCTGCGCAAAACTTTGATTTTTACACCGTCAGCAATCTCAAGAGTGACAGCTGTATCTGTGATGCCATCAATGCGACCAAAAATACCTGATGCTGTGACAACTTCGTCACCGCGCTTGAGGTCTGCTAAAAACTTTTGATGCTCTTTTTGTCTCTTAGCTTGTGGTCTGATGATCAAGAAATAAAATATCACAAAGATAAAGATAAAGGGCATGAACATTTCAAAAAATGAAGGTTGTGCCGCAGGACTCGCTGCTTGTGCATATGCTGTTGACCAAAACATGAAGTGATACCTCCAAAAAATTATGATCTACAACTTGACCATCAAACTTTTGAGGAATCAATATTTTAGTCTAGGGTTGCCTATTGATTAAGCGCATTAGCTATCGATGCGGACTAATGCCCTTGGTTTTTCGGCAAGAAGCGTCGATAACAATCGTCGCGGAATTCTTCCCAAGTACCATTGGCGATAGCCTCACGCGCTCTCTCCATCAACTTCATATAGAAGTAAATATTGTGAATGGTGTTAAGTCTTGAACCTAAGATTTCACCACTCAAGAACAAATGACGGAGGTAGGCCTTGGTGTAAGTGCGGCATGTGTAGCAGTCACACTCAGGATCCAATGGAGAGGGATCTTCTTTGTACTCGCTGCGCTTGATACTGATTTTGCCCTGCCAAGTATAGAGGGTGCCATTACGTGCTACACGAGTTGGCATCACACAGTCGAACATATCTATACCCGAATCCACAGCAATAATCAGATCCAGTGGCGTGCCCACACCCATTAAGTAACGAGGTTTGTTGGCTGGCATTTGGTGTGCCACTTGCGGCAATAACTCGTGCATCAAATGAATCGGTTCACCAACACTAAAACCACCTAAAGCATAACCAGGCAAATCCACAGAGCAAATTTGCTCCATGCTGCGCATACGATAATCATAACTCAAACCACCTTGAACGATCCCAAATAACAGACTCTCTTTACGAGTCATGGCTTCCTTAGAGCGTAACAACCAACGATGAGTGAGGTTCATAGAATTGATGATCTGCTCTTCTGTGGCTGGGTACTGCAAACACTCATCAAAAGCCATAATGATATCAGATCCCAAATCCATCTGAATCTCCATACTCTTTTCTGGAGAAATAAAATGTTTGGCACCATCTAAATGAGATCGGAATTCCACGCCCTCTTCGGTGAGTTTGCGTAAACCAGAAAGTGAGAAAACTTGAAAGCCACCCGAGTCCGTAAGAATGGGACCATGCCAATTCATAAACTTATGGAGGCCCCCCATGGCCTTGACTGTTTTTTCTCCGGGGCGCAAATGCAAGTGGTACGTATTCCCCAAAACAACTTGCGTACCACATTCTTTTAACTCTTCAGGAGTCATGGCTTTGACAGTAGCTTTGGTACCAACTGCCATAAAAACAGGAGTTTGCACAGGGCCATGAGCTGTCTGCAAAGTGCCACGACGAGCTTTCCCTTGAGTTGCTAGAACTTTAAACTCACCTAAACTCATGACTTCCTCCACACTGATAAATCTCCATAAGAAAACAATTTAAATTTACGCTCAATAGCCCACTGGTAACAGCGCTGCACATTTTCGAGCCCTGCAAAAGCAGAAACAAGAGCCAATAATGTGGTCTGTGGCTGATGAAAATTCGTCATCAGCACATCAACCACTTGCCACTGATAACCAGGCTGAATCAAAAGTTTGGTCTCCCCACAAAAGCTTTGTGTCCCTTCGTTCCATGGGAGAATTTTATGCCCCACACTTTCGAGAGATCGCACTGCCGTAGTGCCGAGAGCCCAAACTTTTTTCCCCCCCGCTTTAGCCGCTTGCACTCGCTGCCACGTCTCAAGCGAAACTTCGGCAAACTCCGAGTGCATATCATGCTCATCCAAGTCCTCAGCCGTAACCGGCAAGAAAGTTCCCAAGCCCACATGCAAAGTGACCTGACAAACATCCACTCCGCGCTCACGCAGTTGGTTCAAATCTTCCTGCGAAAAATGCAAACTCGCTGTAGGAGCTGCAAAACTCCCTGCCTTCTGCGCCCAAGCCGTTTGGTACCAAGATTGGTCTTGGTCCACATTGTGGCGAGCCTCACGTGCTTTTTGAATATAAGGAGGCAGAGGCAATTCACCCACTTTACTGAAATAGTCTTCACTGAGGGCTTCTGATGTTTCTACCAATTGCGGTCGCCCCTTTGCCACCAAAGTCATTTTAACTCCAAGAGGCATCTCAAAGGTGTCGCCGACCTTAAACTTGCGAGAAGGGAATAAAACTTCCCAAACTTTTTGATTTTGAGATTTTAAAAACAATACTTCTAAGTCACCAACGAAGACTCGTCTTTTGAGCACCAGAGTGTCATTAATTACCAAGACATCGCCAGCATCAAAACTTGCCAATAGATCAGACAAAGTGATCTCTTGCGGTTGCTCTCCTTGGACCAACATCACTCGCGATGGCCGCTGTGGCTCTGTGGCAATAAGTTCGTCTGGGTAAGTAAAATCTAAGTCTGTCAGTTTCATAAATTGGTTTAGGGATTTAACACTGTTATATAAGAGAGTAAAATCATTAATTAAATAAATACACCTTCACAACGAATCAATAACTTCTTAGGACCTGAGGCTTTAAACCATTGAGGCTCTATTTTGTTAAGAATTTCAGTCCAGCCAATTTTACCAAGCTCTGTATGGCTAATTTTCTTACTCAAAACCAAACTCTTATAAATGACGGCAGGATGCTGCAAACCCGCCTCCTTAAAGAAGCTGGTAACAGTCTTGCCACTCCCCACATCTATAAGGAGTTTATTGAGTATCACCAATCCTCGATTCAAACTAATAAACTCAAAAGGCAATTTGATGCCTGCATCCATCGCAAAAGCAGTCCACTTTTCTATACCCCACTTTTCAGATAGGGTTTGCAACTCTTGACTCTGCCTTAATACCACTTTCATAAACTCGTCTTGCTGAATTTGATTTTTACTTTTTTCGCTAATTTCCCAAAAAACTTGCGCCAACAAATCTCCACGATTGAGCTCCACACCCGCACCTAAAATTAATATTTGCTTTTGCAGTTCAGACGAAATAGTTCCGCCCATACCAAAATCCAAAATATTCAAAGTGATTTGTGAATCTTTAATGTCCACTAAAAAGTTTCCATGATGAAGATCGGAATGATAGAAACCACTTCCAAATAACGCTTCATGTGACCAGATACGAACCAACTCTTCAACAACTCGCTTTTTCATGAGGGGCATCACATTTTGATAATCCAAAAAAGCTTTGTCGATTTTTTTTCCAAAAACCATTTCTTGAACCATCAACTGGCTTTCTCCTTCTGAAACAAAAATCTTTGGCACTTTCACTTCGAGATATGTCTTATAATCCGCCGTTTCGATGAGTTTGGCTTGGTTATAAACCTTTCCCTGCAACTGCCTTTCAATAGTTTCTTGCTGGTTTAGCTCAGCCATCACGGTATTCGTAATATCTTGTACAATAGGACTTAACTTAGGAACGCCACCTTGTTTGAACTGCGGATCGGCATCGATGAGAGCGGCTACTTCTGTTAATATTCGATGATCCTCCTGAATGCGTTCAGCAATATCAGGCTTAATAAAGCGCACTACCACATCTAGTTTTTTGCCTTGCAGATTGAGCTTTGCTCGATGCACTTGCGCCATCGAGCCCACTCCTAGGGGCTCTTTCTCAAAAGAGGCAAAGGAATAATTCTTTTTCTCACTCTCAATAATTTGAGAAACTAACACCCAAGGAACTGGGCGCACTGCGCTCTCAAGATTTTTAAATATTTCTTTTACTTCTGGCGCAAAATCACTTTGTCTAGCCATGATTTGAAGAAGCTTCTGCAACTGTGGTCCACTGTTTTGGATGAGAACCTCGAGCTTCTGTAGATCCGTCATTTTTAGATCTTGCCCCAGCATCACTGACAGCATTTGCTCCTTGCTCGTAGGACTTAACCGCTGAAAATACTCTTTAAGTAGGAGCTTTAATACTAATTGTTGTCCCTGCTCCAGACCTGCCCGTGATTTTACCTCCAGCAGATTATCAGTGGAGTTTTTGATTCGCTCCATTTCGGCAATAAAATATTTTTCTAAAACTTGCTCATCGAAACCTAACTTTTCTGAACTGTTCATGTCCGCTAAGTTTAAAACCTGCTCCAAACTCTTAGTCTTTTGCGACACAAGATGCATCAACTCCTGCTGCTGCCATAGTAAATAACTCTCAATTTGTCTTTGCACCCGAGGCGACTCGCTTACATAATGCCGAATTTGAGGGGCAACACCCTGTTCGCGCAAAACTTTTAAATCCGTTCTTAAGGAATGGGTATTGGGCCATTCGCCTTTAAACTTAATCAAAAAATCATCAAAGGAAGATACACGAACCTTAACCGGCTCCTGTCCCCCAAAAGATTTAGCAAGGTCTTGCATGTTTAAGAGAGAATTCTGATTAGCACTCTTATGTTCTATAAAAAGTGCGAGAAGGTAGCGCTGTTCAAAGGAAAGAAAAAGAGGGCGGGGCTTTTCTTGAGCTCCAGCCGAAGTGGCTAGGAACCAAGAAAGGTTAAATCCGAGTAAAATTTTAAAAACAGAGAACAATGCCACACGCATAACACATCCTTAACTTGAGGCTGTATATGCATAAAAAAGACCAGCTCAGAGGCCTTTGGAATGGCTTATGACTGTCAAAATATTATTCAGGTGACACGCTCAGGGCTTTTTCGATGGACTTAGTCACTGCAGCTGATTCTGGTTTAGTTGTAGATCCCCATCTTTCGATAACTTTTCCATCTCTACCAACAAGAAACTTCTCAAAATTCCACATGACATCTTTAAAAAGCATACCTGGCTTTTGTGTTGTCAAAAACTGATAGACTGGCTGTTTGTCTTTTCCTGCAACGGGGTTCTTTTCAAAAAAAGGAAAAGTCGTTTTGTATTCGTTTTGAGCAAAACTCAAGATCTCCTTATTTTCAGAAGGGTCTTGTTTGAAGTCATTAGAAGGAAATGCCATGACCACAAACCCCTGTGAACCATACTTTTGGTAGAGACTTTCTAAGCCTTTGAGTTGAGGCGTAAACCCGCACTGAGAAGCAGTGTTCACAACCAAAATTACTTTGCCTTTGTATTGCTGAAAATCCACTTCTTGGCCCGCGATGCTCTTGACTTTAAAATCGAAAAAACTTTTAGGATTTGCAGAAGACATCTCTCCCGCAAAGCTTTGCACTGCAAACAAAATCCCTAAACTTAATATCCAGATCTTTTGCATAACTTCCTAAACCTTTCTCGGACTGCTCATCACAAACAAGAATTTTTAATATTACAGTTTCATTAAATTCAATTAGTATGATTTTGCAAAAATAACTCTCTGTTTGGAAGGCTTGCCTGTAAAAATACAAGTTCCCTCTTCTTTTCCAAACTCTAATGGAATACAGCGTGGCGTGACTTTGAGTTTGCCGAGCAATTCATTACCAATAGCTGCTTCGTTCCAGTGCACAAGAGCAAATCCACCGGATTGTGACTCTTCAGAGCCACCAAAGAAGTCTTCAAACTCTTTAAGAGAATTGATCTTCTTAAGGTTCTCATCTCGACGCTGAAGAGCTTTTTGGAAGATGTTATTTTGAATATCTTGTAAAATTGCAGCTGCATTTTCTACGAATTCATTGCGCGCAAAACTCTTCTTATCTTTAGGCCCCTGATCACGTCGGCCCACAAAAACTTCGCCCTTAGCAATATCACGTGGCCCTACTTCCACTCTCAATGGAATCCCTTGCTTGATGGCTTGCCATGATTTCTCACCGCCACGCAGATCACGGTCGTCGATTTTAACCGCAATTTTTTCATCCGCGAAATTTTGAGCTCTTAAATCTTTTGCCAAATTTTGCACAAACTCCAAGACTTGTTTTCTCTCTTCGTCATTACGGTAAATTGGCAAAATAACCACATGAATGGCTGCAAGTTTGGGTGGTAATACCAAACCATCGTCGTCAGAGTGGCTCATAATCAAACCACCAATAAGACGTGTCGAAACTCCCCAAGACGTTGTCCACGCAATTTCTTCTTTGCCTTCTGCAGATAAAAACTTAATGCCTGAAGCTTTGGCAAAATTTTGGCCTAAGAAATGAGAAGTTCCCGCCTGCAGAGCTTTCTTATCTTGCATCATCGCTTCGATTGTATAGGTATCCACTGCCCCAGGAAATCTCTCGTCTGGAGTTTTCATCCCCTTAATCACGGGCATGGCCATGTAGTTTTGCGCAAAATCAGCGTACACATCTAGCATACGCAAAGTTTCTTCTTGAGCTTCTTGCGCTGTCGCATGGACAGTATGACCTTCTTGCCACAAAAACTCTGCCGTTCTTAAAAACAAACGAGTTCTCAACTCCCAGCGCATAACATTGCACCATTGATTCATGAGCAACGGAAGATCACGGTAGGACTTCACCCACTTTGCATACATGTGACCAATAATGGTTTCACTGGTAGGACGAATCACTAAAGGTTCTTCCAATTTTCCATCAGGAATCAATCCACCATCAGGGCCTGCCTTCAAGCGGTGATGAGTAACCACAGCACACTCTTTAGCAAAACCCTCAACGTGCTCTGCTTCTTGCTCCAAAAAACTCAATGGAATTAAAAGAGGAAAATAAGCATTCACATGCCCTGTTTCTTTGAACTTGCGGTCTAAAACCTTTTGCATGTTCTCCCAAATTGCGTAGCCCCAAGGCTTTATCACCATACAACCACGTACTGGCGAATTCTCAGCAAGGTCTGCTGCTTTGATAACTTCCTGATACCATTCTGGGTAGTTTTGTGCTCGAGTTGGGGTAATAGCCGTTTGTGACATGATTTCTCCTCAAATGAAAACCTATTCTACAAAAACTTAAACTTGGTGGCAACGTTGGAAATCAACTGAGGTCTTTTGGGCTCGTTTCTTTGCCAATCCAACCCTTTCGTCGCACCCACAAATAAATGCCTACCGAAAGCAAGATCATGACTGACAAAGTTATAAAATAACCATAGTGCCAACCCAACTCAGGAATATTCTTAAAATTCATCCCATAGAGGCCCGCTATAAAATTCAGCGGCAAAAAGAAGATAGAAAAAACAGTCAACACTCTCATCACTTCGTTGGCTTTAAACGAGCCTTCGTTGGTTTTTTGCGACAGCAAGGCCACATGGAGATTCATCAAACCTTGAATATTTTCAAAAACATCTTCTGTATAGAAGAACAAGCGATCTAAAGCTGCTTTTTGCTCCAAAAACTCCGGCCATAATTTAAAATTGATGTGTTTCTCTGAGTACATCGTGAGCTTGGTGCAAGTATCCTGAGTGAGCTTTAAGACTTTTTTCAGGGCATTGGCTCTCTTTTTGACAGCATAGCCATCGCGAAGAATTTTGCTTTTGGCAAGAGCGTAAACTCGCTCCTCAATCTCTTCTGTCTTATCTTCGATTTGCCCCAAAGGTACATCAAAGCTCTCAATCACATACTCAAATATGTCGCCAATAAATTCTTGGCTATTATAATCGGCAAACTCTTCTGTCTTGATATTCTCAAGAACAGAATGAGGTTGGTTATGAATCGTTATAACGAGATCTTCGCGATTAAAAACAATCAACTTAGTGGTCAACTCTTGCACAGAGGAGTCCATTTTATCACTGCCCCTATCAAAGGCGCGCAAAGTCCAAAACAGATCACTCCCCTTGATGTCCACTTTGGGCAGATTTTCAGGATTTAGGCAGTCTAAGATCCACCCTTCATTGATTTGATAGGTCTCTGCCACTTGTGCCAATTCCTCTGCGGTTGGCTTAGACAAATCAAGCCAGCGAAAATGTGCAAACTGCCTTACTTGCATGTAAACTCTCCTCACTCTGTGAGCTTTAGGATTTCATAGTTCCCTAGCAGTGAAAATAGAACTTCAATCCCTGACGCAGAGCAAGTGAAGTGGCCTAATCCCACGATCTTTCATAAAGTAAGAAAGAATCAGCAAGGGAGTCCATTGAAAACTGCTATCTCAGCTACTGTGCTCACTAAAAACTCAGAAAAACACATTCGTCGCTGTCTCGAATCACTTAGAGCTTTTGATGAAGTGCTTGTGCTGGATAATGGATCCACTGACCAAACTATGATTTGGGCTCGAGAGTACCCTAACGTCAAAGTGGTCGAACACCCTTTTATTGGCTTTGGTCCCCTCAAAAGAAAAGCTGTGGACTTTGCAAAGAATGATTGGATTTTCTCTATCGACAGTGATGAAGCTGTAACCCCAAAACTTCTTGAGGAAATTGCCCAACTCGATTTGAACGATGCCACACAAGTTTTTAAATTACCGCGAGATAATTACTACAAAGACGAACACATTAAAGCTTGTGGCTGGTATCCTGACTTATTAGTCCGTCTCTTTAATCGCCGCCACACTAACTTTGACGAAGCCATGATTCACGAACAAGTAGTCATTCGCCCCAACAGTCAGCTTAAAAAACTGAGAGGAAGTATCTCTCATTTTGCCTTTGATCGTGCCGGCCAGCTCATTGAGAAGATGCAAAAATACTCTGAACTCTACGCCGAAACAACAACCGAAAAATCCAGCCTCAGTAAAGCTGTGGTTCGAAGTCTGATAGCTTTTATAAAAAGTTATTTTATAAAGCGGGGCTTTTTATATGGCTATAAGGGACTTGTTATCAGCGTGTCGAATGCTAATGGGACTTTTTTTAAGTACCTTAAAGCCTATGAGCGCCAATACGAAAAAAAACACCGCAAAAGTTAATACTTTTGCGGTGCCATTTAAGTTAATAATCTCATGCTACTCTTGCTGATTGGTTCCACGTACTAGGATTTTTTTACTAGTAGATATTCCTGCTTGATTGTGAACTTCAAAATACATGCTGCCATCTTCGAGTTTTTCAAAAGAAAATGAACCAACCCCATCCCTCTTCCAGCTTAAAGAGTTCGGACCAATTTCTCCAACCAAAACATCACCATCATAGATCCTATTGCCAACTATTTTTTGTGATGGAAACTCAATAGTATCATTTAAAAGCGGAGTATTGACTGTGACTAAACCCGAAAGGGAGTCAGCAGTTTGATTGATAATCATACGGTTGGAACAACTCAAAAAAGTGGGCACATCGTCCACAACCACTTCACAACGCCCACTCCATGTTCCTGAAAAGTTAAAAGCTGGAACTACCCCATCACCAAAGCCATCCTGCCCACCGAGCGATTCAGGATCTACTTCTTGAGCACAGGCACTGAGCAGTAGCAGAGTCAAAAATAGTGATGTTAAAAGCTTCATACTTTACCCCTTGTTGGAAACCACGACTGATGCTTTTTTCGGCAAATAGTGGACTCCTCTTAATGATTTAAGACTTTGGCAGCCTCAATTCCCGCCATTCTAGACCAATAGCCGCAATGGAAACCGCGCAGCATTTGACTTCAGCAAGACCAAGGTATAAGTTGGTTAGTCTAAACCTGATGGTGGTATGGCCGAGAGGTTAGGCAGAGCTCTGCAAAAGCTCCTACAGCGGTTCAAATCCGTTTACCACCTCCAAATTTCGGGTTCTTCTCTTTCGGCTCTTCTCACTTAATCGTATATCACACAGCGCAAGTCAGTAAAAACAAGCATATAGAGTTTTCGCGCGATAATTT
>JBKHVM010000011.1:0-48887 GCA_046570065.1 Bdellovibrionia bacterium | reverse complement strand
TGGTAATCTTGATTTTGTAAATATCATGATGACAATCAATGCTCTGTGCCTTTTTTCAATTACTGACTTTTTGGATCACACTTTAGAGTTAAAAAAACAATTTGCTCCTGGGTATCTCACTTGGAGTGTTAACATCCTGAGATTCCCAAGCTTTCAAAGTGTTTCAATTTTGCCAGAAGAGATTCGTAGAGAGCGAGCAGATGTCATTCAGCAATGGCTGCGCAAAAACTCTGAATCTCCATTTGTTAACGAATATGAAAAAGCTAGTCTTGAACGGCTTTGTGAATATTTGCGGGATATCTCTAGTCCTCACCGCAAAGCCAGCGATCTTGACTTAAGACGATTTGATTTTAAGAAGTTTTTTGAGCAATATGACAAACGACGCGGAAAAGATATTCGTAAAACCTTTCCAGTAAACTTTGTCACGTGGTATAATTCTATTTAATTTTTTATTGAGGATAAGAGGCAGCAATGTCAGAGCAAGACAGATTTCGAAAATTTCGTGAAGAGGTTTTAGATAAAAACTCTCCTTCGATTTGTGCTGCTAAGTGGAATAACGCTACTATATGGCTGTATAGTGGAGTTACAGCCAGCTGTCACCACCCTCCATCGCATCACATTCCACTGGAAGAAATTAGAAATAATCCCTCTGCTATTCATAATACCAAATTTAAAAAAGAAGTTCGCAAACAGATGCAAGAGGGAAAACGTCCTAAAGAGTGCGATTACTGCTGGCGTATTGAAGATATGGGGCCACAGTTTATTAGCGATCGTGTATTTCAATCTGTCAGCTTTAGCCCAGAAGAAATCAAAAAACTAAAAGAGCAATCCTATCAGAAAGATGTGAACCCTACTTATTTAGAAATTGCATTTGATCGAATTTGCCAATTTGCTTGCTCCTATTGCAATCCTTCATTTAGCACAACATGGGTTAAAGACATCCAAACTCACGGCGCCTACAAAAACTTAAAAACTGACAAGAGAGAACACTACACTCACAATCACAATCAAAACGATCCTTACTTTGGAAAAGACTCTAACCCTTACATTGAAGCATTTTGGAAGTGGTGGCCTGATCTAAAAAATGACCTCAATATTTTACGTATCACCGGTGGCGAACCTTTAATGTCACCCCATTTATGGCGATTATTAGAAAATCTCGAAGACAGTGCTCCCGAAAAATTAAAATTAGCGATTAATTCAAATTTAGGAGCAAAGCCTGAGCTGATTGAAAAACTTATTGGAGCTTCTAAGAAAATCAATCACCTACAAATCTATACTAGCAACGAAGCCTTTGATAATCATGCAGACTATATTCGGGATGGCATGAAATATAGCTACTGGAGAGAGAACTTCAGACGACTTAAAAACGAAGGAAATGTTGATAAAATTCACGTCATGATGACAATTAGCTCTTTATGTTTATTTTCAATCGATAAGTTTTTAGATGACATGATGGAGCTAAAAAATGAGTTTGGAGCTAACACTCCATCTCTAACCATGAATATTGTAAGATGGCCTATATTCCAAAGCCCATTAGTTGCGCCTATGGAAATACGAATGGATGCTGCTAATCGCTTGGAGAAGTGGCTCATAAGAAACTCAACAACGCCACTTTTACAAGAGCATGAACGCAGTCATTGTGAGCGCCTCATCAATTATTTGCGAAATGTAAACCAAGGAACTGATGACGCTGCTTCTAGATCAGATCTTGAAAAAGATCTTAAGCGCTTCATTCTTCAGTATGATCAGCGTCGGAATAAAAACTTTTTTAGCACTTTTCCAAAAGAAGCAACTGATTGGATAAACTCAATTTCGATTTAAAAGTCTTTTGAAAACATGAAAGAGTCGTTGTTTCCAGCGCGACTCACTTTGCATATAAGGCCAGAACAGCTTATAAATTTCTGGATCTAAATGTAAGAGATAGAATATTTTGCCTGTTTTACTTAGCAAAATTTGTTTTCGCCACAAAGAATGACGATATCTAGCTTTGTCTTTTGGTGGAGTTAAGTGATAAACGTATTTATTCCACATCTTAAATTTAAGATGTGCTTTTGCACCTCGATAGCCAAGATCCGTGTCCTCAAATCCATAACTACGAAAGTTTTGATTAAAGCCACCAAGCTGTAAAAAGTTTTCTCGTGAAATTGCTAAACAATAAGTGCATGTGTAGCGCCAATAGAAAGGAAGCTCTGCCCAGTTTTTACTTTCAAAGAATGGCATCCAATAGGAAGCTTCTTCAATATATCTATCAGCCGGAAGCAAACTTGATAATTCTGTAAAGGAGTCACTTTTTTCTGGGTTAATGTGCCATCGCGGACACTGGATAACATCAGCATCATTAAATTGAACCAAAAGCTCTCTTAAAAAATCCTGAGGCACTAGCATGTCGGAGTCTAGAAAAAGTAAATACTCGCCACGAGCCAGCTCAGTGCCAATATTCCTGCATATACCTGCTCTAAAGGCAGTTTTCTCATGAGTCTCTCTTTGAACATAAATATATTTAAAATTAATTTGGCTTTTAATAGGACCAACAAGTTGAAGAATATAATCTTCCGTCTGATCCTCACCGCCATCATCTACTAGTATTATTTCGAATTTCTTCGTTTCAATATCTTGAAGAATAAGATGGCGAATAACATTTACAACAAAGGTCTGATAGTTTCTTGTTGGAATGATGACTGATATTTTAGGAGTATTTGAGTGTGAAAAATTAATGCGAACTTCAAATTTTGGTTGGTCTAAAGTTACTACCAACTTCAAATCCGCCTCAGGCTTTGCCTCGATACCATTCTGAGCTAGCTCTTGAGTCAACTTATAAACTTCAGCAACAGACAGAGTTTGAATATCCCGAACATCAAAAGCTGTGGGCCTCAGGGAGACTCTAGAATTGCCACAAGCTTTGTACACTTCTAGAATATTTTGAATTTTTTGACCTCTTTGAAGAGGCAGCACAAATTGATAACTCTGTTGCGCACTTAAAATTCGCAGTAGATCAAAAACCTTCTTATCTAAATCTAGGTCAATTAGTACATTTTGAGCTACAGTTTTAATATTTCCATGAAGAGAAGCTCTCTCTAAGTTGTGGATTCTGTTTTGAATCTCCGAGAGTTTTAAATAATTCGCTGCAAGTGTCTCCGGCATAGCTTTCAGCTTGGCGCTATTTAAATTTAGGTGCAATATATTTATATGATAGAAATTCCAAATTCTTTGATTGGCCAGTTTGTAGATCACTTTTATGAATTTAAGCTTCGTGATAATAGTGAACTGTCTGAACTGCGTGATGCTCTCTGCTCAAATCAAATCAGCTCCAAACGTATTATGCTAACAGGTCTCTTGGGGCAAAAAAAACTTTCAACAATGCACTTTTTATTGGCCATTGGCATGCTTTTTTACCCATGTGCCTTTATCATCTGAATGCCATCAAAAAAGCAGAAGGCTTAGAAATTTCAGAAGAATGGCACCACTTCAGTTACAGACTTAATAATTATTGGGATTGGCAATCTCATATCATTGAGGCAGAAAAGTTCAATCGTTATGGAGACTTTGATCTTATTATCAACACGAGTTGTGAACATATGACATCAACTTGGTACGAAAAAGTTCCAGAAGGAACCCTTGTGGCCTTACAAAATACAGATTTGAAACATTCTAAACATATTAATACCTGTGAAGACTTAACAGATTTAAAGGGAATGTTTCCTCTAAAAGAAATCTACTTCGAACATACCTTAAAAGCCAACGAGAACCAGCGCTTCACACTGATTGGTCGAAAATAGTCATTTTCTAGTGAGCACCATTGAGTAACAAGCTTCTCCTCGCTCTAAATACTTGCGCTCAAAATGAGTTCTCCCAACTCCTTGATATCGACTCAGAGTACAGTTTAACCCCCAATTTGCTTCTGCATTCTTTTCTACTTCCTCTGCATAATCTTTAATGTTGGTGGCCATCTCTATGTAGCCACCTAATTTTAAGCGCTCAAGCAAGTGCGAAAAGAAAGGAGCATTGATCCACCTTTGACTCTTGTTCCCAGGCTCTGGGTTAGGGTAGAGAATCCAAATTTTATCGAATAAAAATTCATGGGGCAAAAAATAAAGCCAAGGAACGACATCTGCATGAACACCGATAAGATTAGAAAGTGAGTGCGATCTTATTCTCCCTTCAAAAGATTCGTATTTCTCTCGAGTACGCTCTACCCCGATAAGTAAGATATCAGAATGAGCCTTGGCAAATTGAATGGGATGCAAACCTGCACCAGCACCAATTTCTAAATGCATTTCTTGATATTGCTTCCACTTTTCTGTGACCTCATCATATTTTGGTTCACGGGGAACCTTTAAGAAATCAGGATTAAATTTTCTCACTCACCTAGAGTGCCATCAGAGGACAAAACAGCCTAGCTTTAAAATAATGAGCTCAAGTGACTTTTGCATTGCATCTTCACGCAAAGAAGTGGCAACCTATTTTTATGAGAATATGTGTTTACTGCGGAGCCAAGAACGGAAGCCATCAAGTTTATCAAGAAACAGCCAAAGAATTAGGAAAAATGCTAGCACAAAGTAATATTGAGCTGGTTTATGGCGGTGGGCATGTAGGCTTGATGGGTACTATTGCTGATTCTGTTATTCAAAATGGTGGTAAAGTTATTGGCGTGATCCCTCAAAAGCTTGTGGATAAAGAACAAGCTCACCATTCCATTCAAGATCTGAGGATTGTAGAAGATATGCACCAAAGAAAGGCCATGATGGCAAATTTATCTGACGCTTTCATCGCTCTCCCTGGCGGCTTTGGAACTCTAGAAGAACTTTTTGAAGTTCTAACTTGGTCACAAATTGGCTACCACCAAAAACCCATAGCTCTTATTAATGTTAATTGCTTTTATGATTCTCTAGTGAAATTTATAGATCATGCGATTCAAGAAGGATTTATTTTTCGTGAACACCGTGAGCTCTTAAAGGTAGTTAGCACTCCTCAAATGGCTCTAGATTCACTTTTACAAGATCTCAAATAATTAGAATTGTCGCTTTTTATCTACTTAGTAAACTCTTGAGCTGTCTTACCTAATTCAAGTAACATTTTTTTTACGTGGACATAATCTTGGTCAGAAGCATCACGAACTCCATCCATATGATAGAGATTGTACATGACTTCTTTTCCCTGGGGGTCCTTGAAATAGTCTTTGATGGCCTGAACGATCTTATCTTCCATTTCTAATGGAATCCCCTTGCGGAATACCACAGGATCGTTTGGCACTGGCCCTGTCATTTTTAGGACTCTAATTTTCTCAAACACATCTGGAAATTGTTTAGCCAGCAAGCGACGTGCATCACGAGGCTGACCATCTACCGAGTTACTATGAAAAGTGGCTCCAGCATCCACTCGTTTTTGATAGACCATCATCACAACATTGTCGTGTCTACCGGCAAAAACATACTCTTTAGGCTTAACTTCTTCATCCATCATTGCTTTAACGGCTAAGACATAACCCGATGTGGATGCGGGATCCACATAAGCAAATTTTTTTCCTTGAATCTCTTTGACTGACTTAGGCCCATCGACATGACTGATGATTTGACCATGATACTGATCTGCCCCTTGATTGAGACCAATCAAACGAACTTTAGCTCCAAACTTCTCTTGAGCAACCAAAAAACCAAAGGTGTTCATAAAGGCAATGTCGGCGCGAGAAGAGCCTAAAGACTCAACCACTGCAATAAAGCTGACAGGAACTTTAACTTCAAATTTATAACCAGTTTGTTTTTCTAACCAAGCCTCCAAAAGCTTGCCGTTCTTTTCTAAAATAAGAGTGTCTTGCCCTGGCACCAAGGCCACCTTGATAGGATTCTTCTCGCTCCCCAAAGTGGCTCTCTGAGTGCAGGCACTTAACAAACTAACTGAAGTAAGAACTATAAAAAAAATCTTAATCACTTTTTAAAGCTTATGAGAACGAATCATCCAAGCTGCTTTTTCATGAAAAGCTATCAAGGAATCAAAAACAGAAGCAGAACCATTGTCACCAGCGGCACCTGCAGCTTCAAAAAAAGATTTTAACTGCTCAGCTAAAGCTACATGATCTTTGGTCAATATATCGATCATTTGATTGGCAGTGATTGATTCAGCTGACGCTTCTTCGATTGCAGAAAGTTTTTTGAACTCAGCAAAAGAACCTGGAGCTTTTACGCCCCTAGCTCTAATGATTTCTGCAATCTCATCAACCTTTGTTGCCAAAAAAGTGTAGTGAGTTTCAAAAAGTGAGTGCAAAGAAAAGAATAATGGCCCTTCAACATTCCAGTGGTAGTTTTGAGTTTTTAACATCAGAATGTACTCTTCTGCTAGGGTCTTTGATAATGCTGCGATTACTTTTTCTGAATTTGCCATTTTTCCTCCTGATTTAATAATTCTACTATGCCTGAATTCGCAACCAAGTTGAAATCGAAAGTCTCAATGATAATATAACCTAGATCAATCTGTCTTAATCTTGAGATTGATTTTAGAAATACCTTGAGACTTTAGACCTTTAACGCCTTCAGGTAAATTCTCTTGAACTGCGGCTATAAGGGCTTTTTTGACCCCATCCCTGCGGAAGTGTGGCAAATAAACCAGGCTTATTTCTCGGCTTGGCACAGGTCCTTTAAAATTTCTCAAATTTTTAGTGTGCTTGACTGAGTCCTTAGCCAAAAAAGGGATAAATGTGTAAGAATAACCCTGGTCTACCAAATGGGTTAAAGTATCTAAACTTCCACTTCCCATACTAAGCTGTTTTTCTGTGGAGCCAACCTTAGATCTACCTTTGCACAAAGAGAGAGCTTGATCTCGCAAACAATGTCCTTCTGTTAACAGCAGAACATCATCACTAGAAAGTTGTTTTTCGTCGATTTGTTTTTGCTCTAAAAGTGGGTGGTCAGGGTTCAGATACAAACAAAAAGGCTCATAATACAAAACGGAGCGCAATAAATCATTGTCATCAATTGGGGTTGCGAGAATCCCCACATCTAACTTACCAGCATGTAAATCTCGAACAATTTCTGATGTGGTTTTTTCTTCAATCTCTAGCGATAGTTTGGGATTCTCCGCTAAAAACTTTGCGACAAAGCGATGGATCAAATAGGGAGCAACTGTAGGTATAACTCCTAAACGAAGATGACCTGATACCTCCCCTTTCATTTCACCAATCAGAGCCTTTAAGTTATCTGACTCTTTAAGAATTTTACGAGCTTGTTCAACAACTTCTTTACCAATATCAGTTGTTTCAATGGGCTGCTTGCTACGATCAAAAATCAAAACACCCAGCTCTTCTTCTAGTTTATTGATTTGTTGTGACAGAGTTGGTTGAGTTACAAAACAAGTCTCAGCAGCTTTTACAAAGCTACGCTCTTGATCCAATGTGACGATGTAGATAAGTTGCTGAAGTGTCATTATTTAAATAACAAAGGCACCGTGATTTCTGACGGTGTCTTGGCCTTTCTAAAAGAAGTGTTCATAAATAATTTACGAATCCCATTATTCAAAACCTTAATTTGTTCTGCATGAGCTTCCAAACCATGGACGGTATTAGTGAGCCATTTAAAGTTTACAACTTGTCCATCAGCAGAGACTTTTATTCTAAAGCTCATTGTGCCATGAACAGCGCCAACATGCTCAATCAAAGCCTGAAGACTCATTAATGGCTGCTGCAAAGAATTCTGCACTGCTTGCGTAGAAAGACCACCCACTACATAGGGCCTAGGCTCAACAAACCACCCATGAATGACTAAACGGGCTTGCAAAGGATCTTGGGTGCCACGAACTTCTGTCACGCCATGAGGAAAGCGCGGATCAAAAACTACCAAGCGATTAAACTGGGCTGGAACTCTATCGACAAAACTATTTAGCTCTCGGTCTTTTTCATCTACAAAATGAGACCAATAATCCAAAACTTGTGGTTTTAAAATGAGAGTCTCTCCCCCACTCCACTGCCTCTGCTTCCATGGTGTTAATGAATACACAAAAGCCCATGGACCATGGGGCACATCTGAATGAAGTTGCTGCTGACATCCATTTACATAATAGGACATCCACGGAGCAGAAATATCATGACATCCCAGATTCTCTCTTCCCCACTGCACAATACGACGGTGGAGCTGCTCATACATTTTTTTAGGGAAGTAATAGTAGGCAGGAGTTCTCAATAAAGTATATTGATCTGGCACATGCCAATAATCCCAGACAAATCTCTGATTGTGTGTCTCACGAGGATTTCTAAATTGTTCTTCGTAATAATTGCGAAGATCTTTAGCTCCATCAAAAAATTTATCTTGGATCAGTAGATGTTTCATTAAGGTGCCACTTTAACTTTCTGAGAAATCTTTCCAAAAACACTTTGCCCAGCTAGAAGCATTTCCATTTCGATGGTGTCGCCAGCTTTCATAAATGGTGTCTTAGGTTGCCCTTGCTCGATAGTTTCAATCATTCTTTTTTCTGCCAAACAAGAAGAGCCACGACTATGATCTTCGTTAGATACGGTCCCACTGCCAATTAAAGATCCTGCAGCGAGATCTCTCGTTTTTGCGGCATGAGCAATCAACTCTCCAAAATGAAAGTGCATTGCTCCAGCATCCGCATTTCCAAAAAAGCTTCCGTTGTATTTAACTTCTAGTGGTAAATGCAAACGCCCCTCTTTCCAAAATGAGCCGAGTTCATCAGGAGTCACTGCAAAAGGAGAAAGAGCTGAAGCAGGCTTACTCTGAAAAAATCCAAACCCTTGGGCCAATTCTTCAGGTATTAAACCGCGCAAAGAGACATCATTAATCAAAACGATAAGTCGAATTTTTTTAAGTGCTTCGAGAGGACTTGTTCCCATAGGAACAAAATCTGTAACGACTCCCACTTCGCCCTCAAAGTCTGTTCCGTGAGCGAAATCACGCTGCGGAATATCTTCAGTTGGACTTAAAAACTTGCCACATTCACCCTGGTACATAAGGGGAACTGTAGTTAGAGTCTCTGGCAGTGGGGCTTTGCGAGCCATTCTTACTAATTTAACGTGATAGATAAATGATGAACCATCAGCAAATAACCAAGTTCGAGGCAAAGCAGAAAGAAAATCACTTTCATTAACAGCAAAAGCTTCGTCTGCTTTTTTGCCTGAATTTAGTTCAGCATACAGACTCTGCAACTCTGCCTCAACCTCACTCCACTTCTCAAGAGCCTCTCTTAAGCTGGGGGCTATATGTGTGGCTTTAACTGCTGATTTCAGATCTCGACTGATAACACACAATTCACCATCTAAGCTATTACCTGCTCTTAAAGAACCTAATTTCACGAACTACCGCCTATTCAAAGTAAATTGAAATGTTGGCACCAATAGCTCTAAAATTCTCTAAACCTTTTGCAGCTTCTCCTGGTGCTGTTTCAAAATAAATTGTGCCACCAATTTGCGGTGCAAACTTAAATGCCGCACCAAATGTAAATGGTGTCATTAAAGATTTTGCATCTTCAACCTTACATCCACCACCACTGCAAGATTTATCAAATAACAAAGACACATTTACACCAGCAAAGACGCCCGCATAGTCTTCAAATTTATAAAGAGCAGTTACAGGCACATCTAGATAGTTAAGTGAATATTTAAAATCTGCACCATTTTCTACTGTTAGATTTCTTTGAGTGTAGAGCATTCCAGTGCGTAAATACCATGGCCCCGAAAGTTCGAACGCCGTTGTGGCTCCTGCTTGGTAGCCTAATTGAGATTTAGCAGTTGCGGGACTTTCAACATCACCTGACTGGGATCTTACGCCAACTTCAATTGCAACATCATTAGCAAGCGCTAGGCTGACTGCAAATTGCATTAAAACTAAGCTGATTAGCATTTTCATAAAATTCTCCTTAATTATCCTTATCTAAACACCACATTGGATTAAGAGCCATCTCATTAAGACGTGTGTCATTAGAAATTAAACTGTGTCTGTAATCTAAATGATGCGGCTCAAATGTACCACGTGCCGCAACTGCAACCAAGGCAAGGGGAAGCACAATTCTCATAAAAATTTCAAATCGAGTTCCTCGCTGCGGAGAATAACTGTCTTTCCAATATCCATAAGCAGGATTAAGAATGACATAAATTCCAAGCCCTAACATGAGCAATAGAATAAATGCAAATAGACCCCAAATCTTAAACGGCAACTGCTGAGTAAAATCGACAAGAGAACCATAGAAAAATTCTGCATAATCAGGCCAACGAGCTCGAAGACCAGTACGATGATAGATGTAAAAATCAATCCAGTTTAAAAGCATGGCCAACACCCAAAAAACTATCAACCATACTTTTGTTATTACCTCATTCAATTTTAACCACTGCGCACTCAAAGCTTGTGCCAAATGCCCTAGGACAACCGGAATCAAAACGAACCCTAGAACCAGCAAGTCAAATCGCGCCCCAGTTAAAAAGGACATGTAAACTTCTGCAAAACTTGCTGTCTCTAGCTGTGGATTAGTACTTAGAAAAAATAGATTTAAACGAATTAGTGTCAAAAAGAAAACTAAGGTCAATGCTGTCTTTGCATACTTATAAAAAATCTGATTATAGTATCTTAATGAGAAGACAAGTCTTTGCGACATAAGTTCCTCGGTTATATTTAAGGAGATTGTACATGGCGGAAGTGAAACTCTACAACTATTTTAGAAGTTCAACCTCCTACCGCGTTCGTATTGCGCTTAATTTAAAGAACATATCCTACCAATATATTCCAATACATCTCCTGCAGAATGGTGGCGAACAGCACCAGCTAAGCTACAAAACTTTAAACCCCATGTCTGAAGTCCCCACCATTGAACACCAAGGTTTTATATTAGGACAATCTTTACCTATTATGGAGTATCTTGATGAGTCTTTTCCTGGGGCAAAACTTTTACCTGCGGACCCTAGAACCAGAGGACTCATAAGGCAATTCTGCGAAAATATAAATGCCTTTATGCACCCACTCGGCAACCTTAAAGTCTTGCAGTACCTAGAGAACAAACACCAATATTCTCAAGAGCAAAAGAATGCTTGGGTTCAACATTGGACAAACAAAGGGCTTATTGCTCTAGAAGAGAGCGCCCAAAAACACGGTGGAAAGTTTGTCTTTGGAGATAATATCACTCTTGCAGATATCTGCTTAGTACCACAGCTCTTTACTTGTCAGCGGTTTGGCTTAGACACGAAACAGTTTTCAAAATTATCCAAAATCGAAAGTGCTTGTTTAAGTTTGGAACCCTTTATTAAGGCTCATCCCTTTAGGCAGCCAGATACTCCCGAAGAGTTTAGAGTCAAATAGTTAAAAGACTGTGGCCAATAGATAGATCCAGAAAGCTTTTAACAATAGCTCAGCAGTTTAGTTTGAATGAATAAATAAGAAGTTCCACTTATCAATAAGAGGAACAAAAATAAATACTAGCATACTCACGTTGGTCCACATAAAGAACGCAAACCACCTTTGCTCCCCTTTTGATTTAAAGAAGCGAAAGAACTCCTGTAAAACCTTAAACGAGAAGGGCACAACCAGTAATAAATAAATCCAGCTAGTATGAACAAACCATGGCGAAGCGAGAGCAATGCCGATGTAAGCAAAAGTATAAAGGCCAATATGATAGAGTGTTCTTTCGATTCCCACAACTGCCGGCAACGTGGGAATACCACCTGCTGCATAGTCATCTTTGTAGCGAATAGCTAAGGCCCAAAAATGAGGCATTTGCCACAAGAACATGATCAAAAATAAATAAATAGATTCAGAATTAAAAATATTAGGATTTGAAGCTGCATACCCAATGGTTACCGGTAAAGCTCCTGGAATAGCTCCCGGAACTGCAGCAAAAACCCATTTCTTTTTCCAGTACATTGTGTACAGGCCATTGTATAAAATAACGGAAGCCAATCCAACATAACCGGCAACTTCTGAAACATTAAAAAGAGTCACTTGCCCAGCCAGTAAAAATCCTACTGCAAGGATGGCTGCGGCCGCTGGTTTGATTTTACCCGAAGCAATTGGACGTGATGACGTGCGAGGCATCTTTTGATCAAGTTTCCACTCTTGAACTTGATTTAGAGCCAATGAACCAGAACTCAAAAAGTAAAGCCCTAGCATTGCTTCTAGGGCGTGTTTCCAATCAAAAGGATTTTCTACTTGAAAACCAGTGGCATAACCGGCAACTCCTGCCAACAGGGCAAATACCACTATGCCAAACTTGGTAAGATCAGAGTATAGCTTAAACACAACTATAAGACGCTAGACTCTGAAACTCGCGTGAGGATATCTAAAAAGACGATTGCAAATAACAAAACTAGGAAGAAGAAGCTTGATCCAAAGACAATCTTATTCACCCAAGTGTCGTATTTTAAATGCATGAACCAAAGCATAACCAACCATGCTTTTACAGCTGCAATCAAAAAGGCAACAGGAGCTGCCAATAATCCCAACTGCACTCTAAACGAGTGAGCAATGATTGTAAGGAAGGTTAATGCAAACAAGGCCGCAGCTACTTTAACGTAAGTAGAAAACGGCGTAATGTGATGAGTGTGGTTATCGTGTTGAGATCCCATTTTTGCTCCTTAACCTACCAAATAGAGTAGTGGGAAGAGGAAAATCCAAATCAAATCGATGATGTGCCAGAAAAGACCAACACCTTCTACTGGTGTGTAGTATTCTGAGCTGAAATCACCTCTCATGGTACGGATCAACAACCAAGTAATCAAACCCATACCGATAAGGACGTGAGTTCCATGAAGGCCAGTCATGCAGTAGTAAAAACCAAAATACAGTCCTAAATTTGCATGCTCAGCACCAACTGCAGCTACATCTAAAAATTTACCCGGGAAAAGTCCCAAGTGAAATTTGTGTGTGTACTCAAAATACTTCACAACCATAAAGATCGCGCCACAAAGAATAGTAATTGCTAAGTTAAAAGCAGCTTTCTTTGCGTCGTTCTTTTGGAGGTAATAAATGCCCAACGCCATAGTGAGAGATGAAGCGATAAGAACGAGAGTGTTAAAGAAACCCATTCTCCAATCCAAAGTCGCTGCACCTTCAGCAAACATTGCTGGGTACTTCATGTGATAAAAGAAATAACCAACAAAAAGCCCACCGAACATGAGGATTTCAGTGACCATGAACAACCAAAGTCCTTCTTTAGCACTAGAATATTGGTGTTCTGCGTTTTTAAAGTGATGCGCAACGTGTGCGTGATTACCTGTACTCATAAGGCCCCGCTGTTACTACTGGTTCAACATCAAAGTTATGGTGAGTTGGAGGAGACTGCACAGACCACTCAAGGGTTTTAGATCCCCAAGGATTTGCTGGTGCCTTAGCTCCGCTCATCAAACCTCTAATAATTACATACAAAGTGATAAAGAAACCGATGGCAATCAACCATGACCCCACAGTTGAAACTTTGTTAAGAGCTTCGTAGTTAGGGATATAGTCGAAGTAACGACGAGGCATACCCATCGCTCCCAAAACAAACTGAGGGAAGAATGTTACGTTGAATCCGATGAATACGAAGACAAATGACAAACGTGCCAAACCTTCGTTGAACATCTTTCCGAACATTTTCGGGAACCAGTAGTACAAACCACCAGAAAGAGCCATCAATGTTCCACCCACCATCACGTAGTGGAAGTGAGCAACTACGAAGTACGTATCGTGGAAGTGAACGTTAACAGGCAGAGTTGCAAGCATGATTCCAGTCACGCCACCAATTGCAAACAAGAACAAGAAGCCAAGTGCGTACAACATTGGTGATGTGAACTCGATAGAACCTTTATAAAGAGTTGCTAACCAGTTAAACATCTTAATTGCTGTTGGTACACCCACAAGCATTGTCAGGAATGAGAATACGATACCAGCTGTCTCTGATTGACCAGAAACGAACATGTGATGACCCCAAACAAAGAACGATACAGCTGCGATACCAAGTGAAGAGAAAGCAATTGCCGTGTAACCAAAAATGACTTTTTTAGAAAAAGTCGTAAGTAGCTCAGAAATCACACCCATCGCTGGCAAGATCATAATGTAAACTGCAGGGTGAGAGTAGAACCAGAAGAAGTGCTGGTAAAGTACCGGATCTCCACCCAGAGCAGGATCAAAAATACCAATACCCAAAGCTCTTTCAGCAGCCAAAAGTAAAAGAGTAATACCTAATACTGGAGTTGCCAAAATCTGAATGATCGCCGTTGAATAAAGAGACCAGATGAAAAGAGGGATTCTAAACATGGTCATTCCAGGCGCTCTCAACTTATGAACTGTCACAATGAAGTTCAAACCAGTTAAGATAGAAGAAATACCCATGATAAATGCTGCTAAAACCATAGTAGCTGTCGCAGTACCTGTCTTAATGGAGTATGGCGTGTAGAACGTCCAACCAGTATCAATTCTTGTAGTGAAGAAAGTCACCATCGCAAGAATGGCTCCGGCCATAAAGAAATACCAAGAAGCTAAGTTTAATCTTGGGAAGGCAACGTCTTTAGCACCAATTTGTAGAGGCAAAAAGAAGTTACCCAAGATTGCTGGAATACCAGGAACAATAACCATGAAAACCATGATTGCCCCGTGGTACGTCAGTACTTGATTGTAAAGATCCCCGTTCTTAAGAACCTGACCCACTCCTTGAACTGCGTTTGGAGCAAAAAGCTCTAAGCGCAACAAGAGAGCCATGATTCCGCCTAGTAGGAAAAAGACAAAAACAGAAATCATGTAGAGGATACCGATACGCTTATGGTCAACAGATGATAACCAAGACCATAAACCTTTTTCGTGATTGATATAATTTTCACCAGCGTGAGAGGCTGCCATGAGGTAACTCCTTACTTCAGCTCTTTAATGTATTCGATCAAAGCATTAAGCTCTGATTCGCTAATTTGACCTTGGAACGTAGGCATAACACCTTTGACGTATCCCTTAACAATCTTTGCATTCGGATTAAGAATAGACTCGCGTAAGTAGTTCTCATCTACTGGCACTTGCGTACCATCTACGAGGGTCTCGTTCTTACCAAACAACTGATACAAGCTTGGACCCACTTTTGCTGAAGCATCAGCAACTGAGTGGCAAGATGCACAAGCTTTCAAGGCAAAAATTTTCTCTCCTCGCTGAGCCAGTGGCAAACTGGCTTCTTCTGCTCCAGTTTCGAGATACTTATCAAAGTCTTCTTGAGAAACTACTTTTAGGCGACCAATCATTCCTGAGTGCGCAGTTCCGCAGAACTCTGTACAGAAAATATGATAGTCTCCCAACTTCGTAGCATTAAACCAAAGTGCTGTATAACGACCAGGAACAGCATCTTGTTTGATACGGAAGCTTGGCACATAAAAACTGTGAATTACGTCAATAGAAGTTAATAACAACTTCACGTCACGGTTCACGGGAACAACGATTTCGTTGACCGCTTTGTAACCATTTTTGTACTCAGCTTCCCACGCCCATTGTTTACCGTACACGGTAATCTCTAAAGCGTCTTTCGGCATAGTACGCATGTCATGGTAAATGATCCATCCCCAAGCAAATACCGCTAAGAAGATCACAAGTGGAATAAATGACCACAAGAACTCCAAAGTAGTATTGTGAGAAATGTACGCAGTCTTATCANTTTTAGACTTACGCTTATACTTCATCGCGAAGTAAATCATTCCTCCAATTAGGATTACACAGGCTATAAAACTTGAGACCAGCAAGAAACCATAGAGATTGTCGACCTGCTTCGCAATCTCAGTTCCTTGTGTCGGCATGAAGGATTGTGCCTTCGCAAAATTAACCCACATCATCAACCTTTACTCCTCGCCTTTATGTTTCTCGTCTTGCGCGGAACCATACGGGCAATAACCAAATTACCATCAACAATACAGTTAACGCTCCACCCATCTTCACAAGGTTGAAAGCATAGAGCGTGTACTTGCTTTGCTGAGGATCATACTTAAAACAATACAAAATTAAACTATCGACAATAGTACCAATTTTGCCCTGAGTGGCTTCATTGATAGCCAAGCGAATGTCTTTAGCTGAAAAAACAATACCTGGAAGATAACGAGAGACAGTTCCGTCTGGAGAAATAACAATGGCAGCTGCCGCATGAGCCCACTCTTGCGATTGCTCATCCCAACGAAACTTAAAGCCCAAGGATTTTGTGAACTCTTGAACAGTAGCTTCATCTGCAGTCAAGAAGTGCCAGTTGTCTTGAGCTCCATCGCGGCCATAGACTTTTAAATAGGTCTCTTTTTTTGCAGCAGCTAGATCAGAAGTTTCTTTAGAATCAAAGCTGACAGCAAGGTACACAAACTTATCGCCGATTCCCCAGTCCATCTCCTTAAGAGCTTCCGTGAACCCATTTAAATGAAAATTACAAAGACCAGGGCACGAATAATAAACAGGAGAAATAATGACCGGCCTTCTGCCATCAAAAAAACTACCTAAAGTGGCTATTTTTCCAGTCTCGTCGGTGAATTTCATCTCAAGATTGAGCTTGGTTCCCAATTTCTGATCAATGCCAACACCTTGAAGTTCAGCTGGCATTTCAGTAGCAACTGTTGGCGCTGGCTTTCCATCATAAGCCAATGCCTGTCCACAACTCCAAGTTGCAGCCACAGCAAAAGCTAGAATGTTAAACCAACGAGATGAAGTCATTGTTTACCTTATTTGGCAGTTTTGGCAAATGCTGCTACTGCTGCAGGATCATCAGAACCCTTGTCATTTGTAATCGACTGAATGAACTGAGCCATTGCCCATCTGTCAGCAGACTTTAAGTGAGCATAAGATGCCATTGATGTACCAGTAAGACCTTCAGACAATACTTTGTATTTAGCGATAATACCGGGGCCCAATTTCCATCCACCTTCTACAAGATTGCGTGGTTTTGGATTTAAACCTGCACCTGCAGCGCCGTCACCCTTGCCTTCAGCACCGTGGCACATAGCACAGTTAGTGGCATAAAGTTTTTTGCCGTAAGCAATAACTTCTGGGTTTTCAACCCAAGGCTCTGCGACAGTAGTGATATCAAATGCAGGAGCTGCAGCTTCTGTTGAAGCAGGAGCATTTGGGTCTACAATATTCTCACCCAAATCCACACCTTTGTTCACAGCCACTAAATAAACGAAAAACGCAAGTACGAATGCCATTGAAAAAGTAAAGGCAAACATACCACCACGATTGTACTCATCTCTATTTTCAGACATAGTCCAGCACTCCCAAGGGGACTTGATATTAATCATTAATTCTTAATTTTGTATTATTGATTAGTAGCGTAAAAAAGAAAGGCCGGCAACAGATACCGGCCCCATCCAAGATTGTTTTATTGCATTGTGCTAGTTTTTTGTAAACTTAGAATAAAAACTGTGAAGTGATCTTCACAAATAAATCTGGATTTTCTGCGTTTGCACAATGACCCTGTCCTGGGACAGTTTTAAATTGTCCATTCACAAATAACGCTGCTAGCTCCTTAGAATCTGCAACCGGCAATAAGACATCATGCTCGCCATGCAAGACCAACACTGGGTGTTTTACTGCCTTGAGTTCATCGCGAACATCTAGACCATCAAGAGCTTCGAGAACCCAATGGCCCACTGTCTTAACTGCTTTAAAGGCATCTTCGACTACAACTTGCTTAAAGAAGTCTGTCTCTGGATTATTATTATGAATCGTCGATCCAATAACTGCCGCCGTCAGATTTTTATCATTTTTCATCTGCTCAAAGGCTGCAATCATATTGCGATCAAAAGTAACGCCCTTAGCTCCCACGGGATCTAGTAAAACCGCCTTATTAAATAACTCAGGAGCTTTTGCCATCATCAAGCTTACAATCAAGCCTCCAGTAGAATGACCAACTAGATTTACTGGTCCCAATTTCAAAGACTTAACTAACGAAATAAAATCATCAGCAAACAAATGCATGCTGACTTCTTCAAGAGAAGCTGGAGCTTGCGATCCTCCGCAGCCTCGAAACTCTGCGTAAATCAGTGAGCCCTTAAAATCCTGCCCCTGTGCTTGCTTCTTCCAAACTTCTTCCGCTGGATACCACCAACGATTGGAGGCCAAGTTCCCATGCACAAAAAGAGTACTCTGTGGAACAACGTTCGGTACAACTTGATAGTTTATCTTTGTAGGCTTAGCACCCGACACTTCAAAGAGTGGCATCAATGACTCCTTAGTGAATTAGTTTTTTCTGCGGATCTCTTGTCTAAAAGGATAGCCTTCAAAGTCATAGCCCTTGAAAAGCTCTTTTTCTCCAAGAACGATTTTCTCTACCCATTTGGTTGTAAAGGCAGGAACTGCTTCTGGCATTTTATGTTCGCTTCCATAAACATAAATACGGCTTGCTTTTAAACGCTCCGGAACTTTATCCCAGAAGTTATCTAAAACGCTTTGCTGAATATACTGATCCTGCACTGCCACCATCAAGTGCAAGCGCCCCTTGGGGATGTTGGCGACAGTGTCTATCGGGCGGTATTGACGAATACCCTGAACTAATCTGAAAGTGGCTTCCAACTTAAATGGATTTTCCAAAACAATTGGCTCCCACTGTGGATAAGTGGCGTAGACGATCTGCTGAAGAAAATGATCATAAAGCTCGTCATCAGTGTAGCGATTAAAAGGGAAGATATTGCGAGTCGCCCAAATTTGCCCCTTAATCCACGCATCCTGGCCATCTAGAGCCTGCGTAAAGGGAGCTACAAGAATAAGATTTTTAACATCATTTGGATAAGCTTCTGTAAAGGCCATCCCAATGCCACCGCCATACGAAAGACCCACAAGATTGTATGGAGCTGGCAATTTGATTGTCTTTAACAGCTTACGCAAATCTTCTACCTGTTCTTCATAAGGAACTTTCTGAATAACAGGGGCATATCTCAACAATGTTCTGCCATGACCATACATATCATAGGCTAAAATACCCAATCCGCGCTCTTTGAGCTCATAAATCATAGATGCCCATTGACGAGTTGAATATGTAAGGCCATTGAGTAGAATAACAGTTGGCTTGCCTTCGTTGGCTTTGGTGTATTCAACATACAATTCTCTATTTGCAGAAATTTGCACAAAACCCTCAAAAGAAGCCTCAAATGATGGCTTTGGGCTTTGCCCAATAGTTGGATTTGCATGTGCCACAGTCGCAGCAAATGAAAACAAACATAACAAAGACAAGACCACTCTTTTCATATTAATCCCCCTCGAGATCTTTTTATAGAACGATACCGCCATCTACACTTAGAACTGTTCCATTAATATAGCCAGCATCTTCACTAGCCAAGAATAGACAAGCATTCGCGATATCATTTGTTTCGCCCAGTCTCGCAACTGGAACCTTTGCCGCCATGCCTTCTAGAACTTCTTTGGGCATAGCTGCCGTCATCGCCGTCATAATAAAACCCGGAGCAATGGCATTTACTGTAAAACCTTTGCGTCCCAACTCTTTACCAAGAGTTTTAGTCATTCCAATAACTCCAGCTTTTGCAGCCGAGTAATTAGTCTGACCAAAGTTTCCGTAGAGACCGACTACTGACGAGATGTTTATAATCCTTTTTTGATTTGATTGGGGATTGAATTTTTCCATAATGGTCTTAGTAACATTAAAAAGACCCGAAAGGTTTGTATTAATTACAGCATCCCAATCTTCCATGGTCATCTTCCCAAAACTTTTATCTCGCGTGATGCCCGCATTATTAATGACAACATCCACAGCCCAAGGAAGAGCCGCAGTTGCCTTCGCTACACTGTCACGGTTTGTGACATCTACCTGTTGCACATGAATCTGAGAAGAGTATTTAGAAAAATCTTCTTTAGCTTTTGCCAAAGCAGCCTCTGAATAGTCCCAAATGGCAACATTGCCACCAGCTTCTAAAAAGCTCTGAGTGATTTTATGACCGATACCACTAGCACCGCCAGTGACTACTACTACTTTGTTCTGAAAATTATATTTAATATTGCTCATGCCATTGGGGTTAACCTAGGGGTTAGGCAGGGTCAAACGAATTGCTTGCGCGCCCCGCAGAAACTAGTTTTTTCACTCTAGCAATAGAGCAATTACTTTATATTTCTTGATTGCAAATTAGGCGCAACAAGGCGTAGATCTTGTCCTTTATTTACTTATGTCGAAAGGTTTTTAATGAACACGACTCTCAGAAAATCAATGATTGTTGGAACGGGCTTTTACGCTCCCGAAAAAGTTGTACCCAATTCATTTTTTGATGAACTCTACAAAAAAGAGCTTAGCACATTTTTAAAAGAACAACGCAATATTCAGGAACGTCATTGGATGAGTAGTGATCAGCGCACTTCTGATTTGATTATGCCTGCTGCCGAAAAAGCTCTTGCTGCGGCAAAAATTAAAGCCACTGATCTTGATCTCATAATTGTCTCCACAGACACTCCAGATTATCTTTCTCCCTCAACTGCCTCAGTTGTCGCCTACCGACTAGGCGCTGTGAACTCTGGAACATACGATATCAACACAGCTTGTGCTGGATTTGTTGTCGCATGCGACATTGCTTCTAAGTACATTGCAGCTGATCCTCAATATCAAAACATCCTCGTTGTCGGTGCCTATGGCATGAGTAAATATTTAAATATGGATGATTACAAAATTGCGTCTCTGTTCGCAGACGGCGCTGCCGCTGCAGTGATTCAACCTACGACAACAGGACAAGGTTTCATCTCTTCAACTATGTATACTGATGGACAATATCATGACTACATGGGCATTTACGCTGGCGGAACAGCGCAGCCTATCACCCATCAAGTGATCGAAAACAAAGAGCATCTTTTAGCATTTCCAAAAAGAATTCCACCAGAAACCAATGGCATCCACTGGCCACGCCTTACTCACAAGGTTTTAGATCGGATTGGAAAAAAACCAGAAGATATTAAGCATTATTTTATCACGCAATTTAATGTGCAAAGCATTTACGAAACCATGGACAAACTCGAATTGCCTCGCGAGAGAGCACACTATGTCATGGATCGTTATGGTTACACAGGATCTGCTTCTATTGGTATGTGCATTGCGGATGCTGTAAATCAGTCAAAACTCAAAAAGGGTGATATGTGCATGATGCTGGGCTCTGGCGGTGGTATGAGTATGGCGGCTGTGGTTTTTGAATGGGGTTACGACACATAGTAGAGGATTCGGGTATGTACGAGATGGAACTTGATTGGTTAAAAAAGTGGGATATGTACTCTCCGCAAGGAGTAGCGCTACTTGATGGCGAAACAGACCATCAGCTTACCTATGCTGAGCTGTACAAAAAAGCAAAACAAGCTGCAGCTTATTTAAAGAATCAGTTCCAAATCTCCAAGGGTGATCGTGTTGCAGTTATGGCCACGAATGAACTCGAACATGTTGTTCTACTTTTTGCCTGTCAGCGATTAGGCGCCATTTTAATTCCAGTTAACTTTCGACTCACCCCTCGCGAAGTTGCACATATTCTAAAAGATTCATCACCAAAACTTTTTTTATACCAAAACGACTACGAAGGCTTGGTACAAGAGCTTTCAGCCCACGTTGCCTTGCCCGCGAAAGCTTTTTTTACTGGCGAAGGTTCTTTCTTCAGCGCTGCCTACTCCCATATCGAAGAGTACGCAAAGTTTGATGGCATGACACAAGACCCATGTATGATCATCTACACTAGCGGCACAACTGGTGCCCCCAAGGGCGCTCTGCTTAGTAACTCCATGCTGTTTTGGAACTCGATCAACACAACTCTTCGCCTTAATATTAACCAAAGCGATTGTTTTGTAAGCTTTCTCCCTTTCTTTCATACTGGGGGATTTAACGTTCTGACGACCCCTTACTTGCATCGTGGAGCGAAGGTTGTTGTGGTCAAAAAATTTGATGCTGATCGAATTTTAGAACTGAGTGCTAAACACAAAGCAACGCTCTTGTTTGGCGTTCCAACCACAATGGACTTGCTTTCTCAAAGTCCCCTATTTGCGAGCGCTGACTTGTCTTCAATTCGTTATGCCATCGTGGGTGGCGAACCCATGCCAATAAAGCTCATTGAAAAGTGGCACGAAAAGAAAATTCCAATAAGACAAGGATACGGTCTCACTGAGTTTGGACCCAATGTTTTTTCTCTTAACGAGCAAGATGCTATTCGTAAGAAGGGCTCTATTGGCTTTCCTAATTTTTACATCGAAGCAAAAGTTGTGGATGATAACAACTCTGAAGTTGGCAACGAAGAGGTTGGCGAACTCGTGCTCAAAGGCCCTAGCTGCATGCTAGGGTACTGGAATAACCTAGAGGCTACAGCTAAAACCATCGTTGATGGTTGGCTCCATACTGGAGATTTGGTGAGAAAAGACTCTGAAGGCTATTTCTATGTCGTTGGCAGAAAAAAAGATATGTACAAATCAGGTGGAGAAAATGTTTATCCACCCGAGCTTGAACAAGTTCTTCGTCAAATGCCAGAGATCAAAGAAGCAGCTGTCATCGGAGTCAAAGATGAAAAGTGGGGAGAAGTCGGTAGGGCTTTTATAGTTGCAGCAGCACCCAATTTGACAGAGGAACTAGTGCTCAAGTTCTGCCAGAGCAACTTAGCAAAATTTAAGATCCCTAAGTATTTTACTTTTGTGAAGGAACTTCCTAAAGGCGAGTCAGGAAAGATTCTTAAAAGGCAATTGCCAGAACTCTATCCTTTATAGGTATAAAAACTCACCAAGGCATAACTGAACAAGCGGGGCAATCTAATGCCCCCCCACTCAATTATTGAGTTTAAGCCTCAAAAGTTGTTTCAAAATTAGACACCTTAAAATATTTTGCTGTGCTCAAGCGAACCTCTGGCATACTGGAGGCTCGGGGGATTTATGAGGTGGTTCTCTTTACCGCACCTGCTCGTCATTATCTTGCTTCAAGCTTCATTCTTATCTATTGGCTGTCAAACAAACATGAAAAAAGCATTCGAGGAAGTAAAGCCTGGAATGGATAAAGATGATGTCCTCAGTATTATGGGAAGCCCCAGAAGCAGTCAGAGATTTCATGGCAAAGATAGATGGCGATATGTCTTTTATGCTGATGATCTTCGCTTTGAAAAAGAAGTCCACTTTTTAGAGGGCACTGCTGTTTATGTGGGCGAGAAGTGGGAACCGCCTCAAGAGCAGTCAGCAGTCGTAGTTGATCAGAAAAACGAAGAAAATAACGCTCGCATTGATGCCCTTCTCAAAGAAGAAGCGGCAAAAGCCAAAACCGACTTTGACAACTATCAATCACAAACTAAAGGTGAAGACAAAGTCAGATATCTTCCAACCTTTAAAGGCGTCGACTAACCTATTTAGAAAGAATCAAAGGCGCAGTGAGATCCACTTCCTCTGGTGAAGTGGATTTTTTTTTGTCCTTTTTGACTTGAGCTTTTTTCTCTTCTTCACTGCCGTACTGCTTTCGAACAGTCTTCATGGTTTTTTCAACCTTAGAGCCCAAAGTGTGCTGGTTTTCAATTTCTTCAAGAGGCTTTGCCTCAATTCGCTGATATCTTTTTGCCTCTTTACTTCCGCGCTCAGGAAAACGATATAAAAAGTAGTTTCTTCTAACTTCGTACTCTTTAATAAGCTCACGCATTTTTTTGTGCTCTTCAATCATCGTCTTGCTGATCTCTACCCTTTGAGCTTCTGTGGGGGCTTTTGCCTTATCTTCCGATAGTTTTTTAATAGCATCTTCAGACTGTTTAATCTTGGCCTGTAACGCAGCAACCTCGGCTTGCACTTTGGGCCACTCTTCTTCTTTAACTTTAGCGCCAGCTTGCTCTTTTGCGGGTTCTTCTTTTGTCTCAGCCTCTTTTTCCTCGGCACTCACATTCAATACAAAAAAACTAACAAAAATCACACAAGCAAATGCAGTCCATTTAGACATTCTGCCTCCATACGACATTCAGTTGTGAGTGCTCACACTTCTCAACAATAACAAATGTTTTCGCTACATTTAAACCACGAAGTCTCAACTTACCATTTTCTATTTTCTCGAGCTGCTCTTTTGCGTCCATCGCCAAACGTGGATCCAGAAAGATTTCAAATAAAAGCTCTCGTGTCTCACTAGAATCGATATCTAAGATTTCTAAATCATACTTTAAACCATCTAACACTTGATCAGAGTTAGCATAACTTTCAATTTCTTCCGTTAATGAAGCCATAGTGAGGGGGCTTTTGGGCTCTTCGGAATCAAAGGCTTCTTGGGTATAACTGGATGAGAAGCTTGACTGATCTGCTTCTTCTGCTGCTGACTCTAACTGCATGGAATCTGAATCACCAGATTCAGCGTAAGTGCTGTCTGGACTCTCAAATGCAGCCATATCTGATGTGCCTGCAAAATTGTTTTCAGAAGCAGGCGCTGCCTCGGCAACATAGCTATTCTGAAAGTGTGATTCTTCAAAGCTTGGATTTTCATTAACAAATGCATTCGTTTCGACTTGGGGTTCGGCCTGATAGTTTATAGTCGAAGGTTCTTCGGTAATGCCCATTTCATCGTGAATATCGTGATTTGCGACTTCGGGATCACCATCCCAATTTACAAAAAAAACAGCATTACATGAGGAACAGGTAAATAAAGTCCCGTGATGTTGGCTCTCAATCTTCTGTTCAGCACTACAAACGGGACAAAGTTTCAATTAACGCTTCCCCTTATCCTGACGACGTCTTTCTGCTCTATTTAAATTGCGACCATCATCAACAGGTCTTGGACCCATCGTCATCTTTCGTTTAGGTGATGCTTGAGTTGAGTTATCTGTTACCGCGCTCTGCGCTTCCTCACTTGGGCTTGAGTAGTTAAGCTCATCCAAATCTGGCTCCTCTGGGCGCAAACTTTCTAATGCGTCAGCTTGTGCTTGCTCTGTCACAATTTGAATGCGCATGATCTTCTCAATAGCATCACTGCGAATTTTGCTATTGAGTCTTTGGAAGGCCGCAAATGCTTCTTTTTTATACTCAATTAAAGGATCTTTTTGAGCATAACCTCTCAAGCCAATACCTTCTTTGAGTTTATCAATAACATAAAGGTGATTTTTCCAATGATGATCGATGGACTGAAGCAAGATCATCTTTTGAACTTGTTCAAAAAAACCACCCATTGTTTCCTTCTGCCGATCAAAAACATGTTTGATGCCTTGGCGAACGGCCTCAGTGATGGCTTCGCTGTCTTTGGGAACAGTATTAAAATCAATTTGGAAGCCAAAGGTTTGCGCCAATTGAGTATTTAAGCCTTCTAGATTCCAATCTTCTTTGCGGGCAGACTCTGGAATTGTGCTATCTAAGATATCAGTTACAACATCTGACAACCAATCCAACGTGGTTCTCTCAATTTCTTGCCCTTCAAGAACCTTTCTGCGCATACCGTAGATGGCATTACGCTGCTGATTCATCACAGTGTCGTATTCCATCAAGTTCTTACGAATATCAAAGTGATGTCCTTCAACTTTTCTTTGTGCGCCCTCGATGGCATTCGTCACCATTTTAGCTGTGATGGGTTCATCCTCAGGAATATTCAACATTTCCATGATCTTTTGAATGCGGTCACCATTAAAGATACGCATTAAATTATCTTCTAAAGATAAATAAAACTGAGATTCACCAGGGTCTCCTTGACGACCGGCACGACCACGCAACTGATTGTCAATACGACGAGACTCATGTCTTTCAGTACCGATGATGTAGAGTCCACCAATACTTTTTACTTCTTCTCTCTCGGCTTCGACCTGAGCTTTAATTTTGTTTAAGTACTCTTGATATTCAGGAGCTTCTTCGCCGCCAGCAGCTTTTTTGGCTAACATTTCAGCGTTACCACCCAGCATGATATCAGTTCCACGACCAGCCATATTCGTAGCAATAGTCACTGCGCCTTTACGCCCAGCTTGTGCAATGATTTCCGCTTCACGCTCGTGATGTTTGGCATTGAGCACTTCGTGCTTAACACCTTCTTTTTTAAGAAACTGGCTCAAGAGTTCAGATTTCTCAATAGAGCCCGTTCCAACAAGAACGGGTTGTCCTTTGGCTACTCTCTCTCGGATGTCAGCAGTAATAGCTTTAAATTTTGCTTGCTCAGACTTGTAAACGACATCTTCGCGATCCATTCTCTGAATGGGGCGATTTGTAGGAATAACGTTCACATCAAGATCATAGATCTTTTTAAACTCTACTGCTTCCGTATCTGCAGTACCAGTCATGCCCGCCAGTTTAGAGTACATACGGAAATAGTTTTGGAATGTAATAGACGCTAAAGTTTGATTTTCACTTTTTACTTCAACACCTTCTTTGGCTTCGATTGCTTGGTGGAGCCCATCTGACCAACGACGACCTGGCATCAAACGTCCTGTGAATTCATCAACAATTACCACTTCACCATCTTTGATCATGTATTCCACATCACGACGGTAGAGGTAGTGAGCCTTTAACCCCTGATAAACGTGGTGCAACAACTCAATATGTTGTGGATCGTAAATATTCTCTACGCCCAAAAGCTCTTCAACTTTTGCATTTCCCTCTTCAGTCAAAGATGCAGATTTTGTTTTTTCTTCCATAACAAAATGCACATCACGCTTGAGATGAGGGATAATCTTATTAACAGCATAGTACTTTTCAGTGGAAGACTCTGCAGGACCAGAGATAATTAGTGGCGTTCTCGCTTCGTCAACTAAGATAGAGTCACACTCGTCGACGATTGCAAAAAAGTGACCTCTTTGAACGTAATCATTAAGATCAAACTTCATGTTATCGCGAAGATAATCAAATCCTAATTCATTGTTAGTACAGTACGTAATGTCACAAGCATACAATTCTTTGCGTTGTTGATCATTAAGCCCATGCACAATAATGCCCGTAGTAAGCCCCAACCAGCTATAGAGTTTTGACATCCACTCCGCATCACGACGAGCTAAGTAGTCGTTCACTGTAACAACATGAACACCTTTACCTGTGAGGCCATTGAGATAAACTGGCAGTGTCGCGACAAGTGTTTTACCTTCACCTGTACGCATCTCTGCAATTCTACCTTGATGAAGAACAATACCACCTATTAATTGCACATCGTAATGGCGCATTCCCAAAACACGTTTTGAAGCTTCACGACAAACAGCAAAGGCTTCTGGCAAAATATCATCAGTTGTTTCGCCCTTTACTAAACGCTCACGTAGCTTTTGAGAGTATGCTTTAAGAGCATCATCACTCAACGCCTGCATCTGCGGCTCGAAAGAATTAATCTTGTCCACGAGCGGCTGAATGCGCTTCATTTCACGGTCGTGTTTGGTTCCAAAAATTTTTGTAAGTACTTTATCAATAATCATAGCCTCTTGAGGATAGTCGCAAAGTGCTGATACCGCAAGAAACTCAACTACTTAGGGATTTGATTTGTGACGCATAAGACTAGGAACAGGACTTAGGTCCTCGTCGAAGAGGACCTAAGTAAAATAAGGATCAGATTTAGTGCATTTCTGCTGCTTCAACACCCTTTTGGTATTGAGAGTACACGTATACATTTACATTGAGATCACCTAAATGTTTTTGAATGAGAGGATAAACGTCCTTCCACTCCAAACCACCTACACCAGTGGCAATTTTTGGAAGTGCTACAGACTTAACACCTTCTTTTTCAATAAACTTTCTTAAGTCTTTCAGTGAGTGATTCACGTTATCAAGGCTAGCCTTGCCTGGATTAGAGTTATGATCTGGAGCTGGCTCCTGAGTCAGTAAATTCACAATGCGCTTACCTTCTGCATTCACCCAAGCCCAAACTTCACCAGTTTTAGGGTGATGAACTTGATAATAATGTCTAAAATCTTTGTAAAGTGATGGCCACATTTCACGTAAGCTTAAAGCCAATCCTGTTGAAAAATGGTCGTTTGGTGCTACTCCGTGAGCAATAAGTTGAGCCTTTGATTTGAGTATGTCTCCACTAACTTCATAAATCATAAATTTTCCTCCTCTTTCACGTATGAATCTATTGGAAGAAAAGGACAAATTATATGATTGAAATCATGGGGGCCAAACGAGACAAAGTGACTCAGTCTAAAATCCAGAGTTACAACCAACTGATTTATCAAAGTATTTATCAAACAAAAGAAGAGAGAAATTCTGTCTCAGACATTATTTTTTTGAAAATTTTAAGTGCCGTATGCCTTCATAGGCACCAATTGCCACTGCCGTGGCTAGATTGAGGCTGCGAACAGGGCCAAACTGAGGAATCGTAATTGTCTGCTCTGGAAACTTCTGCAAAAGGCTTGGATCCAAGCCCTTTGTTTCTTTGCCAAACACTAACCAATCACCTTGTTGATATTGAGGCTCATAATAAGTGCGTTTGGTTTTTGTAGTGAAATACCAGCATCGAGTAGGATCTTGAACTAGACTCCACCAATCCTCAAAGGTTTGGTGATGAAACCACTTTAGGTGAACCCAATAGTCCAAACCTGCTCGCTTGAGGTTGGTGTCATTGATTTCAAACCCGAGCTTCCCCACAAGGTGAAGCTCGCAGTTTGTACCCACACAGGTACGTCCAATGTTACCAGTGTTCTGAGGAATTTCTGGCTCGATAAGTACAATTCGAAATAACGGCTCTTGCTGTGAATTATCCAAGATAACGATAAACCTCTATGCCGTTTTTAGAAAGAGCTAAACGTCTCCCTTTGTCTACGATGAGTTCCAAATTCATGAGCTCACGATAAAGAGCTAAATCAATCGGAACAATCTCGCGACCAGAAGATTTACCCAAACGCTGAATGTAGCTTACCTGTCTCTCCGTCAACTGCTGAGTCAATGGTGGCTGAGACTGCATTGCTTCTTCCCAAGCACCACGCTCAATAAGAGTTGCTGTGTTTGGTAGCTTTTTGGGATTTAATAAATAAACCCATGCTTCTTCCACTTGCCCAGCCTCATTGATGACTTGGCTGAGTTTGCGGTAGTGAAGCCCTTTTTCTGGATCGTTGTGATTAACTCCATGAAACTCGTCTAACAAACCCAATAATAGATCAGTGGCTTTTACTTCTGCTAACTGACCACTAATAAGATCGCTACCTTGTTCCAAAACCACAGGATAACCAACTTTGAGGCGATAAGCAGAACCTTTCAATTGTGCTTTGCTTAAATTTTGAACAAAAGCCTGAACCAACTTAAAATGAACTAGGCCTTCAACCATAGAACCATAGAAAAAAAATCGTGTTGTGGTCATGAATCCCCCTCCGATCTGACTTCAACAGCGCACTTTAACGTACGAGGGCCGTGTGTACCAAAAACCACAATGGACTTCAACCTTATTGGTTTGCGTTAAAACAAAGGTTCTTTGACTGATTTTGCGAAAAGGCTATCATTTTAAGGACTTCCAAAGGGCACCATGAAAAAATTAGAAGCGATAATAAAACCCTTTAAGCTCGATGATGTGGTCGATGCCCTCTCTGAGATTGGCATCGAAGGACTTACTGTCAGCGAAGTGCGCGGTTTTGGTCGCCAAAAAGGTAGGACTGAAATCTATAAAGGTGCGGAATATGTGGTCGATTTTTTGCCAAAAGTTAAGATTGAAATTGTCATCAACGATGGTCTTGTTGATGCCGCCATCGAAGCCATTCGCAAAACTGCCCATACTGGCAAAATTGGCGATGGAAAAATTTTTGTGATTCCCATAGAGGAAGTCCTTAGAATTAGAACAGGTGAAAGAAACGAAGAAGCTCTTTAGGAGCTTCTTTCTTTATAAAAAAGGAGAGTGCACATGGACGCAAAGGCAGCAATTCAATATGCCAATAACCAAGGCGCCGTGATGGTTGATCTAAAGTTTTGTGATCTCATCGGAACTTGGCAACACTTAACCATTCCCCTTCATCAACTTGATGAAGAAAGTTTTGAGAATGGTTTTGGTTTTGACGGTAGCTCCATCAGAGGCTGGAAGGGCATTGAAGAATCAGATATGATCATCAAGCCTGATCCACAAACTGCCAAAATGGATCCTTTTATGGAGACACCCACTCTCTCTCTGATCTGTGATGTGTGTTTGCCAGAAACTCTAGCTGCTTATGATCGTGACCCACGCCAAGTTGTTAAAAGAGCTATGAGCTACTTAAATACTACAGGAATTGCTGACACCGCCTTTTTTGGACCAGAAGCTGAATTTTTTGTTTTTGATGATGTTCGCTTTGAACAAACTAATAATGCTGCCTTTTACGTAGTAGACTCAGATGAAGCAGTTTGGAACACAGGTCGAGATGAAATGGGTAACAATCTTGGATACAAAATCAGATCTAAAGAAGGTTACTTTCCAGCTCTTCCCACTGACACTCTTCAAGATCTTCGCACTGAAATCTGCTTGGAGCTAGAAAAGATTGGCATCAAAGTGGAGAGACATCACCACGAAGTGGCATCTGCTGGTCAGTGCGAAATCAATTTCAGATTTGATTCTGCAATCAACATGGGTGATACGATGATGTGGTTTAAATACGTAGTTAAAAACGTAGCTCGTCGTCATGGCAAAACTGTTACATTCATGCCAAAACCTATTTTTGGCGACAATGGTTCTGGAATGCATATTCACACTTCTTTGTGGAAAAATGGACAGAATCTTTTTGCTGGAAATAAGTACGCTGGACTTTCAGATTTAGCGCTGCACTTTATCGGTGGCATCCTCAAGCACGCTCCTGCACTTTGTGCCTTTATTAATCCAACAACAAACTCCTACAAACGTTTGGTTCCAGGATTTGAAGCTCCAACAAAATTAGCCTATAGCTTTAAAAATCGTTCTGCTGCAATTCGCATCCCTAACTCTGGGCCAAATCCCAAAGCAAAACGTATTGAATTTAGAACACCAGATCCTACTGCAAATATCTACCTCGCTGAAGCAGCAATATTAATGGCCGGCATTGATGGTGTGTTAAATAAAATAAATCCGGGTGAACCCATGGACAAAGATATTTATGGCTTATCACCACAAGAAGCGGCAAGTATTCCTTCGGTCCCAGGGACTTTAGAAGAAAGCTTGAATTATTTAAAAAATAATTGCAGCTTCTTAAAGAAAGGTAATGTCTTTAACGATGACTTTATCGATACTTGGATTCAATGGAAAATCGAAAAAGAAGTTAGACCTGTCCAACAACGTCCAACTCCTTACGAGTTCCACTTATACTACGACTGCTAGGGGATAAAAATGTCAGATATCAGAAATTACATGGGCTATTTGTGGGTTCAAAATGAAGATGGGGTTCTCACAATTGGTATCAATGAAGAAGGGCTCGCTGATTTTGAGGAAATTACCTCTGTTGAGCTTCCTGCCGAAAATGAAACTGTCGATGAAGATCAGGTTATTGGCACCATTGAAACTGACGATGGCCCACTTGATATCTATGCTCCAGCAACTGGCACTGTCATTGAAATAAATCAGGCTGTTATAGATGACCCATCACTGATTCAAGAAGATCCTTATGAAGAGGGTTGGCTGATTCGCATTGAAGCAGAAGAGGCTGACGAAGATGAGGATGAAGACGAAGAAGATGATGAGGACGATGAGGAAGATGAAGACGAGGATTACGACGACGAAGATTAAGTTGTCGTAAATTCATAAAGGAGAATGGGAGTCTTTGGCTCCCATTTGTTTTATGCAGAACCATTTATTTTTGTATTTATTGTGCGCTTCTGTCTGGGGGTCTACTTGGTTTGCGATAAAGTTTCAGATCGATGTGGCAAGTCCAACCCTCGGTGTATTCTATCGCTTTTTACTTTCTGCAGCCACCCTGTTGATCTTCTGTTGGCTTTTTAAGAGGCCTTTAAAGTTTAGCCGCAAAACTCATTTCTTTTTTATGGGGCAAGGTGCTTTTATGTTCTGCCTCAACTATATTCTCACTTATTTTGCAGAAACCATGGCTAATTCGGGGCTCATTGCGCTGACGTTTACTGGCATGATTTACTTTAACATGATCGGCATGCGTTTTTTGTTTAAACAAAAGATTAAACCTCAAGTGATTTTAGGTTCACTATTAGGGTTAGCCGGAATTTCTTTTATTTTCTATAACGACCTTTTTGGCCTCAATAAGGACACTCAAGCCGTAATCGGCATTGTCATTGGGCTTGTTGGCGCCCTCAGCGCCTCTATCGGCAACATGTTTGCATTAAGAATTCAAAAAATGCATGTGCCCATCCTATCAGGAAATGCCTTTGGTATGGCCTATGGCTGTCTCTTTACATTTTTAATACTAATCTTGCGTGGTGAGACTTTAAGTGTTTCTGCAGCATCGTGGGAATTCTGGGCTGCCCTAGGTTACCTCTCCATTTTGGGTACTGTCATAGCATTTGCAGCTTACATCAAGTTGGTTAAAGATATCGGTGCAGAAAAAGCTGCTTACACCAGTATCCTATCGACTATCATTGCCTTGGGTATCTCATCAATTTATGAAGGACTTGAGTGGACCCCACTCATGGCTTTGGGAGTGGGGCTTTGTCTGTATGGAAACGTTTTGGTATTGCGTAAAGCAAAAAACTAATTCTTAGGATTGTCTTCGTCGCCATTAATACCAAACAAATTGTCACTATCTATAGCTTTAGCAATCTCTTGATAACTCGTGCGAACACCATTTGCTGCATAGCTGTCTAATACAAAGAGCACAGCCATGTTGCTGTTAGAGATAGTATGGAAATAAGTTGCAAGACCATTAGTCATAATTTCCATATTTTTTGATCCGCGCTCATCAGTCTGAGTCATTTTGCGAGCAAAGTATTGAGTGTTATAATAGGGATAAGAGCTACATGAGTTGAAAAAAAGAATTTGGTATTTTTCTAACGGGAATTTGATTTTTTGTCCTAAACTAATCTCAATAGATTCCAAATCAAGATGCCCACCCAAGCCTGAGTGGCCGTCATAAATCATGATTGCTTCGTTTTCGAGAGTATTCTTTAAAAACTTATGAAATTGACCACTCTGTTCACTAATACCAGTAGGACCAAAATATACAGTGAGGCGAATATTCTTAATGCCAAAATCACCAGCATAATTCTTCTCATATATTTCTAAAAAATATGTCTGGTTATTTTTTTGTTCTGTAACTTCAAAGCCCAACTTTTTTAGGTCTCTTGCCGTACGACGATAGTTAAGTGCGTTGATATCTTTAGATGTGCGAGGATCAGGGCTCTTTGTCGGCTTGTCCATCCCAAAGAAAAGGCTCATGCGAAGAATCTGATCTTGATCTGCGAGGCGCTCGTATTCAGGAAAACTACGTTTAACATTCGGTAAGCGCACCATAGAGGCAGTTACGATTTCGTAGTCGATGCCTTCTTTGAGTGGGCAACCTTCCTGATAAGGATTCCAGAAATACCAAAAATCACCCTCTGATTGGTAATGACTATCAGTGCAGGGATTGGTTTTGCCAACCACACCAGCAGAAAAAATCTGATCGGGGTTATTAGGAATAATCAAATCAATTGTCTTTGCGCGATTCATACGAACTGCAAAAGTCCCAGTGTAAGAATAATGCACTCTAAAAGTTTGATTGTTGATTTTTTCGGTTCTGCCAATCTCAAAGCGATGATCTGTTTTAGGAACAGCCGCAAATTCAGCAGCCCCAAGGGGCCCAAATAAATGTGCTAACTGTTGCTCAATTTGATTAAACACCAGCCACTTTACTGGTTGGCGGTAAGAGTTGATTTCAACCCAGTGTTCAAATTGCACCTGCGCTTCTGTAGAGTTGATAGCTGTGTAATAAGGCTCCCCACCTTGATTTATATAGTTAACTGCAAATCCTTTTGTTGTAATGAGTAAGCTCAAAACCAGAAACCATTTCATAAACACATCCTTTGAAGGTGCTTTTTATGTAAAGAATTTTTATTAGTGTATGACGCCAATCATGTATATACAGAATTAGTCTAGAAGATAGGCTATTGTAATTATTACTTAATCTAATTCTGAAACGAATTTGCGATTAGAACTCTGTCATTTTATTTTTACAAGATTACTTTAACATTCAGTAATAAACCTCAACTTCCGAAACCTTGCTGTGTGAGACAACAAAAGGTTTACTATTGAGGTTTTATGAAGTTAAATACAAAAATCATGCTAGCAGTAGCTGCCACTGGAATTCTCAGCACGGGAGCTGCGATTTTTGTAAGCTCCCACCAAATACATAAGGATGGAGAAAAACATCTAGAAGAAAAATCTCGCGCAATTCTGTCACGCTTAGAGTCTGTCCGCACTTACATTGCTTCCCAAGGGGGATTAAAAGCAACGATCGAAAGTATTAAACAAGAATTTCCAGATGGTAATCTTTCTCCAGAAGCAAAGAACCATGTTCTCAAACAAGTACCTATCTTCGCATCGATGAAAGTCGGTTCTGAGAATGCCGACAAAGAAAACTACCAATTCAGAGTTTTTTCCTTAAATCCTCGCAATCCAGATAATAAGGCAACACAATCAGAAGCTGAAATACTCGCTCGGTTTGCGGCAGATCCAAATCTCAATGAAATTGACGAAGTTCAGGAAGATAGTGTGATCGTTTATAGGCCTGTTAAGCTATCTGGGGCGCAAGGGTGTTTAACTTGCCATGGCGACCCTGCAACCAGCCCTTGGGGCAACGGTAAAGACATTATGGGATTGCAGATGGAAAACTGGAAAGATGGGCATCTCCATGGAGTCTTTGCGATTATTTCTTCCAAAGCTGAAGTTAAAGCTGCTGCAGCAACTTCAACTTACACTATAGCCTTTTGGGGCTTTCTTGCCTCGATTTTTGCTGCTATAATAGCCTACTTTTCAATCAAGCCATCATTATCCTCACTCAAAGAAGTTGTTTCTTCTTTGAGCGGCGCAGGTGATCAAGTGGCAGATGCTTCACAAGAGATCTCTCAATCAGCAATCAGTCTCAGTGAGACGGCCTCTCAAGCAGCAGCGCACATTGAACAGACTTCGGCATCAACAGAAGAAGTCAATAGCATGATTGCTCGTAACTCTGAGTTCTCTGAACAAGCAAAAAAGTTGGCGGATACGGCGGTCGTCAAAGCGCAAACTGGTCAGCAAGTAGTAACTTCACTTATAAACTCTATGGATGAAATCTCTCAGAGTTCTAAGAAAATATCTGACATTATCACTGTGATTGATGATATCGCCTTTCAAACAAATCTCTTGGCTTTGAATGCTTCAGTAGAAGCAGCTCGCGCCGGAGAACATGGAAAAGGTTTTGCTGTGGTTGCAGATGCTGTTCGCTCCTTAGCTCAGCGTAGTGCTTCATCAGCTAAAGAAATCTCTTCTTTAATTAAGGATAGTGTTGAGAAAATTGATGCGGGCTCTTCAAAAGTTCACGAAAGTGGAACTTCTTTAGATGAAATCGTGAAGGTTGTGAAAGATCTTTCTGTTATCAATGCAGAAATTGCCATGTCTAGTTCTGAGCAAGCGCAAGGTGTAAAACAAATTAGTCATGCGATTCAGGATTTAGATCATCTCACCCAAAGCAATGCTGCCTCTGCCGAAGAGGCTGCTGCCGCTTCCGAAGAACTCTCTGCTCAATCGGATGTCTTGCGTGGTGTCGTGCAAAAGTTAGTAGAGATTTTGGAAGGCAATAAGACAGAATCTTCTTCCGACCAATTCGCCTCTGCAAGCAAACAAGTACCGGATCAAAAGTCTTTAGGTAATAGCTCGTTAGCTCATCAGCGAAAATCTGCAGCTTAATCAAAAAAAAGACTCCTCAAAGTGTGGCTTGAGGAGTCTTTTTACTTTTCGTTCAATAAATTTAACTCTGCACTGCTAACATCTTATGAACTTCTTCAAGATGTTCAGTTTCAGTGCGAATCATTTCTCTTAATAGCTCTTCAAGAGCAATGTCGTCTTCATCCACTTCTTTAAGTACCTCACGATAAAGTTGCATTGCATTCTCTTCAAACTGCAAACTCTCTTTAAGAATATCTAAAACTTTGTGTGTTTTTGTTTCTGGCACAGAACTTACTTTTAATGTTGGGTGCCCACCTAGGGCTGTGATTTTTTCTCCAATGATAGAAGCGTGTTGATAAGCCTCATTAGCCTGGTCATGAAACCACTTTACTATGGGAATACGATTAGGCCCTGTAATCATCAGAGCATAATGCAAATAACGAACAACTCCAGAGATCTCCATCTCTAGTATTTTATTTAGGTGTTGAACAATCTTTTCGTTGTATTTCTTAGACATTAGGAGCCCTCCTTAGACGACTTGATTCTAAGCTCATAACTTACCGCATTCACCAGTCTTTTTATAAGGTTATAACCTTTGTCTAGAATCTCCTCAGTCACCATTGACTTACACATTATTTACACTGTAATTTATATGTAAATAGAGGTGCTTAATGAACACTCTTTACCCCCAACTTTCCCCTGATCTTCTCAGTCAACTTGTTAAGGCTGAGGACATGATGCCCCCACAAGGGCTTAAAACTGGCTTAGCCACCTTTGATAGCTTCGTTCTATGGCAAGGCTTACCCAAGGGGGAAATCTCTGTATTTGAGGGGGCTCGCGGCCTTGGTGCCACGAGTTTTTGGCTTGAAGCTGTTCGTATTGTTCATAGTCACAAAAAGTGGGCCGCCTATGTGACAGACAGTGTGACCTTACTGCCTCAGCATTTGCAGAGCAAAGGCATCGATCTTTCGCGCCTACTCGTGGTTAAAAAGCCTCAAGAGCGCGATAGTTTCTTTAATATTTTGCAAGAAATGATCAGCAGCACTTTGTTTGAGACTATTGCTTGTCAGATTTGCGATGCAAACTTAGCTCAACACCAACTGCTAAAACTTAAAAAATTATGTCGCACCTACAAAGTGGCTTTGGTTCTGCTCTCATCTCGAAGTTTGCAATACCAACAACATCTCACTGCACTTTATATGCAATTTAAAAATAATTTTATCACTATAAAAAAAGCGGCTCACCGCCTGACACCTTTTACTTTTGAAGCTGGAGCTTTGTATGCGCATCATTTGCCTCAAATTTTCCAAAAATATAGATAGAAGCTATTGTGAAGCCTTTACTGCTATCACTCCGCAAGTGCAATTTAGGCCACCACATTTTATTTTTTTAGACATCAGTAGCACCTCTCACTTGTTAGGTGGAGAAAATGAAACCTTTCGCAAAGTTTTGGAGATTGCCCAAAAACTTCCATCTCATGACGGAGAGGTGCAAATCGCTTTGGCAGATCGTCCCTACTCCGCTCAAGCTCTCTGTGAACATCGCGAAAAGTTTATTTCACCTCGAGGCAAGGACCGAGAGAGTCTCAAAGACTTATCTTTAGAAGCCATTCTTTCTTTAGAGGGACTACGTCCATGGGGACAACGATCTCAACTTTTGCATATTATCGATTTTTTTAAAAGCTTAGGTCTTTTTACAATTGAGGGACTACAAAAGTTTCGTCTTCTTTCTCTCAAGGAGCGCTGGGGAGATGTCGGAACTCAGTTAGGAAAGAGATTGCTTGGAACAGAAGTGCAGATTCTATCTCCTTTTCTCGTACAAGAACCGCTTTATGGTTATCACTACTTTGAAGAACCCGCGAGCTTAGTCCCACAGATTAGCTCACCTCTATTTGATATTTTGCATTTTCGCTTTATGCGTCTTGAGGGGCGAGCCCGATATGCAAAAAAAATTGAACTAACTTTTTACTGTGAATACAGTTCTAGCAAATATCATTTTCATGTTGAGCCAGTAGCTGCTTCAAGAGACTTGAATTTATTTTTAGATCTTTGCAATAAAAAACTAGAAAAATTAAGTTTAGAAAACCCTATTCGAGAGTTTGAAGTAGACATATTTGATGTGCCAGAAAAAGTTCAGCAGCTTGATTTTTTTGAGCCACGGGATCACAGTGAGCAAAAATGGCAACGCCTCCTCAGTTTTGCCTCTGACTTCTCTTGTGAAATGGGCTTTTTACAAACTCAATCCGAAATTTTTCCTGAGAAAAGTTTTACACTTAAACAGGAACTACCGACAACGAATTCTGTAAATGATAAAAAAAGCCTCTTAGAAAATGCACAACAGATAAAACGTGCTTTTAGTAAAAGTCTTGAAAAGGCACCCCGCCCTTCACTTTTATTAGAACAGCCAGAGGCACTATCGGAAATTTCCTCAATTCGTTTCTTGTCACGACTTCCTACTGAAAGATTAGAAAGTGGCTGGTGGAACTTAGGAGAAAAAGAACTGAAACATCGAGATTACTACTTTGCTCTTAATGCTCTTGGACAGCTTCTTTGGGTTTTTCAGGATCGCATGAGTCAGCAATATTATCTTCATGGGTACTTTGATTAAACAAATATCACACCTTGGTTATTATCACAGTGGCCGCAGTCCCGTTAGATCAACTCTTCCCCCAGAGGAAATCAAGACTGCGGCCACTAACTTTTCTTACGTTGAGTTATTGGCACGTAGTAACTTCTCCTTTCTGCAAGGGGCCTCACATCCTGAGGAACTTGTGGAAGAAGCCATTCGCCTTAATTACGATGGAATTGCTATTTCAGATTTAGACGGACTCTATGGAGTCGTTCGAGGATTTCAAACGGCTCAATCCCCTTCTTTATTTACAGCTTCATTAAAACCAAAAGACTCTTTTAAATATGCTTGCGGTGTAGAGTTTAATCTTATCGAAGATATCAGCGTGGTTCTCATGCCTACGAGTCTTCTGGGTTATCAAAAACTCTGTTCTTTAATCACTCTCGGTAAAAGAAATGTGCCTAAAGGACATAGCAAGATTTCTCTTCTTGAGGTGTGCAGTCACAACCAGGATCTTTTATGTTTTGCTATCCCCCCCTGGAATAGAGATCATCTCGAAACTCTGCGAAACAGCTTTACGGATCGTCTGTATCTCCCCATGTGGAGAGATTACACATGGGAATCTCGTGAATTTAACCTTGATGGATTTAATCTAGAGCAGGAGGGATTTCAGCTCTTTGCAACACAAAGAGTATTCATGCATAACTCAGAACGAAAAGCTCTTTTTGATGTACAAACTTGCATTCTTCACCAAACGCAAATTACGGAAGCTAAAACTATTTTGATATCTAATGGCGAACGCTCACTTAAACCTCTAGAAGAATTATTTGCCATATGGAAAGATCGCCCAGACCTTTTACTCAAAACAGTGTCTATTGCCGAAAGAATTCAATTTAGTCTAGCAGAGCTAAAATACACTTATCCACAGGCACAAACTCCCCCAAATCTAGATTCAAAATCCTACTTAAAGGAACTCACTCAAATTGGAGCACAAAAAAGATTTCCACAGGGTATTCCACAAAAAGTTCAGTCGCAAATTGAACATGAACTCAAACTTATAAATGAGCTTGATTATGAAGACTATTTCTTAACACTCTTTGAGATCTGTCAATATGCCAAACTAAATAATATCCTTTTTCAAGGCCGAGGCTCTGCTGCCAACTCTGTCGTTTGTTTTTGTCTAGGGCTCACTGCCGTTAATCCCATGGAAGTCGACTTACTGTTTGAAAGATTTTTGTCTCGGGAGCGTGGTGAGCCGCCAGATATAGATATTGATTTTGAACACGAACGACGAGAAGAGGTAATCCAATATATTTATGAGCATTTTACACCTCAACATGCGGCGATGGTTTGCACCGTCATTCGTTATCGCTCCCGCATGGCCTATCGAGAAGTGGCAAAAGTTTTTGGTCTAAAAAAAGAAACCATTGATAGCATCATTAAATATATGGGCCGAGACGGAATGAAACGACTTTTTGAAGAAGGAGCTGCAGAAAAGTTTGGTGTACCGACACATGATTGGGAGCTCATACTGTCACTCTCGTCGGCTCTACACGGATTTCCTCGCCATTTAGGAATTCATACAGGTGGGTTCTTAATCACTCGCAATCCCATTTGTGAAATCGTACCTGTTGAAAAAGCAACCATGAATGGAAGATATGTCATTCAATGGAATAAGGACGATATTGATTTTTTAAAAATGATGAAAATTGATGTTCTTTCTTTGGGAATGTTGACTTGCATCCGCAAATCATTTGATCTTTTGCGCAAACATAAAAATTTAGATTTAGAATTATATTCTCTCCCGGCAAATGATCACAAAACCTATGATATGATCTGTCGCGCAGATACTGTAGGTGTTTTTCAGATTGAATCTAGGGCTCAAATGAACACTCTACCGAAAATGCGACCTAGAAATTTTTATGATTTAGTTATTGAAATTGCGCTGATTCGCCCTGGGCCCTTGCAAGGAGGAATGGTTCATCCTTTTCTTAAGCGACGGCAAGGTCTTGAGAAAGTTCATTATCCTCATCCAGACCTCAAAGTTGTTCTAGAAAAGACTCTTGGTGTACCCATTTTCCAAGAGCAAGTTATGAAAATTGCCATTGTTGCGGCTGGCTTTACTCCAGGAGAGGCCGATGAGTTAAGGCGGATCATGTCTTCAGCATGGCGAAAAAAAGTTACCATGGAAGGGGTTAAAAAGCGCATTTTCTCAGGATTGAAAAAACACGGCATCAGCGAAACCTATGCTGAGCAAATTTATAAAGTCCTAGAGGGATTTTCTAATTATGGTTTTCCTGAAAGTCATGCTGCAAGCTTTGCGCATTTTACTTATGCAAGTTGTTGGCTCAAAGCACATCACCCAGAGGTATTTACCTGTGCTTTACTCAATAGTCAGCCCATGGGTTTCTATGCTCCACGCACTTTGATTGCGGATCTTCAGAGGCATGGCATTCAAGTCTTACCTTTGGATATTAATTCTTCTGAAGTTGACTACACCCTTGAAGAGGGATGCCTACGTGTGGGATTTAAAAGTCTGTATGGCATCAATAAGCAGCTCTTAGTGGATCTTATTTCAGAAAGACAAAAAAATGGTTCCTTTATAGATCTTAAAGATTTAGTACAAAGAGTATCTTGGCCCAAAAGTGCCCTGTTGAAGCTTGCCGCCAGTGGTGCTCTTTGCCAATTTTCAAGCACACCTCGTCATCTTATTTGGGAGATCGAATCACTTTGTTTAGATCGACAAAGTTTTATTTTTGGAGCTTCAGCAAGCTTAACCCACTCCACTGCAAACCAGGATACTGACAGTGAGGCCATTCCTTTTGAATCCAACTGGCAAAGTCTACAAAGAGAGTATTCTAGCCATGGCTTTTCAGTCCATCAACACCCGATGGGTGTATTAAGAAGCTATTTAAACCTAAAAAATGAACACTTTCAAAAACAAGGATGGTTACCTTATTCTAATTCACAACTATTACAAAAATTCCAACACAAATCACGAGTGCGCCTAGCTGGTTTACTTTCTGTAACTCAACGCCCCCCCACAGCTAAAGGCATGTGCTTCTTAACTCTTGAAGACGAATTTGGTTTTATGAATATTATTGTTCCACCAGATGTCTACCAAAAGAATCGAGTGGCTATTTATCAGAATTCGATTTTAGAGATTCAAGGCTATTTGGAAAGGGCAGGTCCTCTTTTAAATATTAAGGCACTTAATGTTATTGGAATAAGTTAGTTCAAATAAAATCAGGCGGTACCACAATAGCTCGAAAGCTATGGGCACCGCCCGAGGAGAGCCCACACACTTCTCTCCTTACATTCTCTCTATCGGAGAATCCGAGAATAATTTTTAGGAAAAACTCAAAATCCTAGACTCGACAATTGTCCTATTTATATCGAAGTATAATATGATAACCAAAACGCGACCGAACTGGTTTCGCGGATCTTGCTCCTACAGCCAAAGATTCCGCGGCTTCAGCAAAGTCAGGATCTAATTTTTCTAATGAAACAACTCCAAGGTCACCGCCAGAGAGACCCGAACTGCATTGAGAAAATTTTTGAGCCAAAACTTCAAAATTCTTTCCAGCAGAGAGTTGTAATAAAATATCGTCCGCCTCATAAGAGTGACGGACGAGAATATGTTTTAAACCTAATTTCATATAAAGACTAAGCGGCTTTGCTTTCTTCGATCCCTGTTACAATTGTATTTAGTTCCGCAACTAAACCCCGCATAACTTCGGTTTGGTTAGAAATCTCTTGAGCAGTGCCCGCGATCTCCTCACTTGAGGCCGCATTAGTTTGTGCTCCTTGATCAAGGGAATTCATTGCTTTGCTGACCTGCCCAATTCCCGAAGATTGTTCTCCAGAAGAAGTTGCAATTTCATTAGCGAGATCTGAAACCTTTTTCACAGAGCTAACAATTTCTGCCATGACTGTTCCAGAGCGATCCGCAATGGATGTGCCGCGATCAATTTTATCTACAGACTCTTGAATCAACACAGAAATATCTTTGGCCGCTGTAGCTGATCTTTGTGCCAATGTTCTAACTGCGTCAGCAACTACGGCAAAGCCCTTACCCTGCTCACCAGCTCGGGCAGCTTCTACAGCAGCATTGAGTGCCAACAAATTTGTTTGAAATGCAATGTCATCAATAACTTGAATAATTTCTTCGATACGCTTACTAGAAGTTGCAATGTCTTTCATTGAGTCTACTAAGAGGCGAATTTCATGTTCCCCTTTTTCTGCCGACTGCCGAGAGGCTTGGGACAATGAAGCTGCTTGCACTGCATTTTCTGAATTGAGTTTAACGATGGAAGACATTTCTTCTAACGACGCTACTGTTTCTTCGAGTGAAGCCGCAGCTGAAGTAGAAGATTGCGACAAGTTTTGACCTGCAGTTGACAATTGAATAATTGCATCTGCTACGTCTTGACCAGAGCGATTTAGCTTTTCTACAACTTTACCAACTGAAGAGGATATCTTTAGGCCTAAAATCAAAGAAAAAGCAAAAGTAGCAATTGTTGCAAAAAGGGAGACTAAAATCTGAACGAGATTGATTTCTCTGCCCATTTTTTCAGAGTCAATACTGATTTGATTTGCTTGAGAATTGTAAAAATTGTTCAAACTTTCTACAGCTGATTGAACAGCATTAGAAGTGACGTACCAGTCTCCTCCGCTCATATAGTTCAGAGCTTTTTCGCGTGTGTCAGGTTGATTGGATTCAATCCAGGCAATCGTTTCTGTTGTTATCTCGATAAATTTTTTGTCGTATTTACTTAAGGTCGCAAAATACTCTTGCTCACCTTCCAGCGGAGCTACAGCTTGAAATGCTGCTGTAGATTTTTTGAAATCTTCTAGAGATTTTTTGGCGCTTGTTACAAAGTCCTTATGAAGCTTGGGATCAAAGTAAGAGCCCAATGCCGCCCACAGGTAATATCCTAGGCTTGACTTAGCATTGAGAGCTACAGAGAGATAGGTAATTTTGGGAACAATCTGTTTGTTTGAAACTTCTGATTGTTTCGTCAATCGAGAGATGCCATTAAAGCTCATAACCGAAACCAGCACTAGAGCGAATATTGGAATAAAAGAAGACAAAATTAAACGGCCACGAACACCTTTAAATACGCTTGTAAATTTCTTCATAGCATCCCTCAAAATTATGACATTCAATTGTCGTAGAAATAAAGAGCCCTAGAGCACTAGGGCTCGATTATAAAGTTATTTACACTCTGCTTTGTCAGACCAAGTTTTACCTAGGTCCTTGCCACCGAATGTAGCTGTAATAGATTTACCAGAGAGAGTTCCTTTTCTTTTAATTTTTGAATCGTCTTCAGCAATTTTTGCGCAAGCCTTTTCGTCAGCTGCGTCCTTTTTTTCGATTGTTTCAACTTTTCCCATGTAAGGTCTGTAGGCTTCTGCCTCTTTACCGGGGCAAGCATCGCGCTTTACTTTTAAAACACACTCTGCGTTTGCAATTGAAGTGAACGCCAAAACAGTAACCAAGGTACCCAAAACTTTTTTCATTTTTCCTCCAAAATATAAGTTCGTTACCTACATTTCGGCTTTAATACGAAAAACATTCGTGTAGTTTTGGTCAATTTTTCTTAACCATTTTATTATGTTCAAAATGAAAATAACGCCCACTGATCTCAAATCGTGAAAAGGAAGTAGCAGATATTTTGTAAAATAAGTTGGACTAAAATCTAGGTGAGGTAACCTACGATGCAGGCAAAGTGTGTCGCACTTCCCGCAAGAACAAATAGATGCCACAACCCATGACCATGGGGAATTTTTTCTTCTAGGACAAAAAAGATAGTTCCCACAGTGTACAATAGACCACCAGTAGCCAATAATACCAGCCCAGGCATCGGCAGATTTTCCATAAGAGGACCAATAGCAAAAATAATAGTCCATCCCATCAACAGATAAATCACAAGAGACAGAATTCTTTTGCCGTCATTTTTTTGAAACAATTCTTGAACAACTCCCAAGACAGCTAAACCCCACACGGAAGCCAATATTTTAAGTCCCCACTCTGCAGGAAGTACCAATAGGGCAAATGGAGTATAGGTTCCTGCAATTTTAAAATAAATCGCAATGTGATCTAACTTCTGCAAAATATGCTTCGCACGTGGATTTGAAAAACTATGGTAGAGAGTTGAGACGGTAAAAAGAAGAATCGAGAAAGCTCCATAAATTGCAAAACTCACGATCTTGGTAGCATCACTTTTAATTATAGCGATGGTAAGCAATATAGTTGTAAAAATGATGGCAGCAATCATCCCAGTAAGATGAGAAATGCTATTGAATCTTTCGCCCTTGTACATAACCTTCTCCGCTGGTGTTTATGAACCCATACCTAGATTAATAAACACTTTTACTCATTTCATTATACCACATACTTGGAGATCTTAAGTATAAATGACTAGTAAAACTGACCAAGATCTAACATTAAAAATATCAGAATTAGGATCTTAACTCTAATTGGCTTTAGAAGTAGCTAATATAGTTCAACTTAAAGAAATCGAGGGCGTACATTGTAACACCGAAGTCTGAAGCTCCCAACACCAAAGCTCTATCCCCTTGCTATATAAGGGCCTGAGTTTTTGAGAACGCAAAGCCCTAAAACCCTTTAGGCGCTGAGCCCTTGATTCCTTGTAAAACACCTGTCTTTTCAGCACTGTAATAAACAATGTAACTTTTATCCCCATACTATCTCGATCTTTAATATTTCTATGTTTATGGAGTATAACTCGTTTTTGTTTATAAAGGAGTTTTTATGGAAATTAAAAGTTTAATAGCCGCGTTTACTTTAAGTTTAGGTTTGCAAGCACAGGCTGCATCTATGGAAGCGGGAGTTTACTGTGATCCAGAAGGAAATGGAAACTTAGTAAATATCTTGTCTGGAGACTGGGATACCTGCACAACAGAGCTCATGTTGGGCCAAGTTTGTTATGAAGGCTCTCGTGAAGCCGTGATTCAAATCTTAAACTCCCCTGAAGTTCGAGAAAAGTTCAACGGCACCGATGGCGAGTATATCAAACGCGCATTTTATCATGGCAAGAACTTAGTTTATACTTCAGTTGACGAGAAGAATGCATCTTCGTCTAAGCATGTGATTGAAGAGTGCAATTAAGACTAAGAAACTAGACTTGGGAATTTAACAGAACTTTGCGCTACTGACCTTAAAACGCAAAAACCGCCCAGAAGGCGGTTGATGATGGTAGAGGATGCGCCAAGCTGGTCGAACCAGTGGGGCTAGTAGTTTCAAGAACTTACGAGGTCGCCTGGAAAAAGCAAACCCTCGATATGGCAGAGCTGGCGCGATTGCGGTTCGAGGAAGGGCTTGGATCGCGGAAAATTTCGGTTTTGATGGGAATTCCCAGAACGACCGCCATCACCGCCGTCCATAGACTCGAAAAACAACATGGACTTCGATAGGAGTTTTTATGCCGCGTTTCATTCAATGGATTATTTCAGCCTGCCTCACTGCTGGGGTGGGCTCAGCCCTGGTCTCACAAACATTTGAAATGGCGAAAGCTGCGGTGGAGGCTCACCAGAATCATCAAATGAGCTATTCTAAATTCACCAAGGCTATGGTGAGGACCGTTCCTCATCAATATGATAAGAAAAAATGAGTCCTCAAAGGAGATCAGAACCTTCGATATGGACACAATAGAAACTGTTTTCATGATCTAAAAAATTCAGGGTGGGGCTGACAGGGTCAGCCCGGAGGCTCACACGCGGAACCTCTCAACACCCCTAGGAGATTTTGCCGTGCCTTGATAATAAAAATAAGGCCGCGAAAGGGATTTCATTTCTGATTTCCCGTAACTTCGTCTGAAAATTCACTCTATTTCTTTTTACTCTCAAGTCTGGAAGTCAGACGTCTGAAGCGGGGACGGGCGCACCGAAAGCCGATATTCCAATTCGAATTGGAACCCGAATTGTTCAGATTGAGCGCGGTCACACCCGCCTGAGCACCATTATTCCAATTGCCGCCCCGAAGAGCCGCAGCGGGGGTGCACAGCACAGACTGCCGACATAAAAGCAAAACCTCCTAACCTCGCTTCGGAAAAGACATCCATGCCCGATACGACAATAAACTTTGTGCAATTTTACTGGGCGAAAAACCTCTCTTGTATTTTTCCCGTATTTTTCTGCCAACCCGACGACGATTTCGGTTCAACGGAAGAGTCTCTTCGGGGCCCACCAAAAATCCTAAAAATGGAACTTTGCCATTTCCTATCCAAACTCGCTTTTTACTCGGAAACGTTAATTTCTCAATCTTTGCTAAGGCCATCACTTCCGCAATAATTTTTTGCGCTTGTGCTTTCGACCTACACACCAAAACCAGATCATCCATATAGCGAATGTAACGCTGATCGAGTCTGTCCGAAATCAAGTCATCCAAGTTGTACATATAGAAATTTGCGAAAATCTGAGAAGTCAAATTCCCGAGAGGAAGCCCTACGCCACACCCAAAATCAGGGTGAGACTTCAAAAGCCCCTTAAAAAGACCCGCACAGCTGTCGTCCGGAAGGTAGGCACATAACTTACCTAATAAGCGCCCATGATGAATAGACGCGAAGAATTTTTTAACGTCGATCTTAACCACATAATAGTCCGGAGTTTCACGAAGAAGGTGTGCCAGCTTCTTAACGGCCCTGCCGTTTCCTTTTCCCTCACGGCAAGCAAAGCTATTCTCAATTAATCTTCCGTCAAGAAGCGGACTGAGAACATTGTAAATCGCCCGATGAGCCACACGATCAATGAACGGCGCTGACGACACCAATCTTCGCTTTGGATCGCTGACGTAAAACTCTTTATACGGCCCCCACGGATAATTTTGACCACTCAAAATCATAAGATGAAGTCGTTCCAAATAGGCATCCAGTTGTAAGAACGCCAACTGCGGACTGTATTTGCTTCTTTTCCCGCCAAGACAGAGACGAAACGCAGACTCAAGGTTTTCAAGATCCGCAATTTCCTCCAAGAGAGTTAGGTCATTCATACCGACTTTCCTTTTGCTTCCCTCATCATTCCACCAATCTGGCGCCCCACCGACTGAGTACGCGTGTTGAGATCGTCATATTGGCCCGCCGAATATGCTCCTGTCTCTCGGGCCATGCGCAGCAAGACCCTGAATTCATCGAGGTGATAAGAAAGCTGGATCAACAAATTCCGACGCCCTTCCCCCTCTTGAAAGCGAATACCTGAAGGCCCCACTAGGCGGTTGAGAAGCAAAAGAAACTGCAAAGATTTTTCCTCAAGCTTGTGTCCTAACACATATCGAGTCGGTTTCGGGAACCAACTTGTGCTTTTAATAATAAGCTTCGCCAATTCAAAGCTCTGCAAAAATATCTCAGGCTCCCGCGGTAGACGCTTTGTCTTTAACATGAGCACCCTCCTTTCTCTCCAACTTGCGACACAAAAAGACGATGGCCTCCACCACATTGCACAGACTCAGGAAAAATCCTTGTGGCATATTCAGCAACACCGCCCGAGAAACAATACGCCCTGCTCGAACCCTCGCTCGCCCATAGAGTTTTCTTTTAACAACGCCAAAACTGTAATATCCGGCTCCGATTTCATCGCCTATCGTCAAAAGCTCTTGGGAAAAGAAGCGATAATCTTCCTCAAAAATACTTTCCTTGATTCGCTGTAAAAGATCCCAGGCCTCCTGCAAGCGCACAAAACAATTGAGCTTCGTAGGACTGCGCTTAGAGTTTTTTTTCAGGTCCCATCTTTTATCGGAACCATTTTTTTGATTTATTTTCTCTTGTTGATGACGGCTAAGAGGGTTTTCCACCTCGGGCAAAACAAAATCATTGAGTAAAACCCCCAAAGGACGGACCGCCAATAAGCTCGCAGTTTGAATGAACCATTCTTCACCAACCTTCACGCCTTGAATTTGCTTCGCCTTTAAATAATCACTCAGAGCCTTGGGAGTAATACCCAGCCACTGCACGGCGACTTCGAAACTCACTTCTTGTGATTGTTTAAGTACTTCTTCCAAATCAGTCATAACTCCCCTCAACCAACGTTCAACCGGGACTTACCTAAATATATTAATATTGTTTATTCTAAACCGAGTTTCGTGCTTCAAAGAGAGGAATTTTATTTATGTAGTTTGTTGAGACTTCTTTTGAAACCTTGATCCTTCGCGCGACTCGAAGAATCAAAGAAATGAGTGGTCAATATAAAAAATTTCGTCAAGCAAACTCCGCTGGAGTTTGCTCAAAACGCCACCTGCGGTGGCTCTCAAAGCAATCCCGAAGGGATTGCTCTATGACAAGGCTTGTTCCCTACTAACCAAACTCAGCGGGGACGGGCGCACCGAAAGCCGACACTCCAACTCGAATAGGAACCCGAATGGTTCAGATTGAGCGCGGTCACACCCGCCTGAGCACCATTATGCCAACTGCCGCCCCGAAGAGCCGCAACGGGGGTGTTGTTCTTCCATCCGCAAGTTCCTTTACTTGTTCCATCGCCATCGCATCCGTAAGCGGAACCATTAATATTCCAAGTCCCATCGGCTGTCGAAAAAGGACCACCGCTTGAGTTATTCTTTCCTTGAGAAAATCCAGCGGTATCCGTTCCTGCCTCAATAGAGTTCATGCTCGTCCACTCCCAAAGATTTCCTACCATGTCGTCAACACCGTAATCACTTGAGCAAGCATTGGTGCCGCCAGCAGTCGTCCCGGCACGATTCGTAGGCCGAACACCATTTGTGGTTTTTAACCACGTCTCCC
>JBKHVM010000010.1:7245-49141 GCA_046570065.1 Bdellovibrionia bacterium | reverse complement strand
GGCCTCGACCATGGCCGAAGAGTTTTTTAGAATTCTTTCTATCCCAGGAATTGGAACATGTACTGCTGCAAAGCTAAGTCCTATTTTGTCTTCTGCCGCCCAGTGAGAAGGGGAGCAAAGATTAAGATACGAAAGCCAGTCATGATCCCCTTGGCGTGATGTAATGGCAATGTCTTCACTAAAAAACAATGCCAGTGCATCCAGATTGTCTTTTGGGCTCAATTCTTGAGAGATTAGAGACTCAAACTTTACCAAGTTGTAGTCGTGATCAAACCAAAGTATTTCATTGGTAATTAAATTCTTAAGACTGATTTTTTCTTTTGAAGATTCCAAATTAAAAATATCAGGATTGTCAGTGACAAGTTTTTGAGCAATAAAACTTGCCACTTTATTTTTAACAACAGGATCAAGATTCTTTTCGCAGACGTACTTAGAGAGTCTCTCTTGGCGACACTCTATTTTGTTTTGTCGCTGGCCCTCATAGTCTCTTGCGATTTGAAAGACTTTCGAATCTATGTTGCCATTTCCAAAATCCCATTTAAGAGGTCGCAACCCAGGTGCGACCTCGTAAATTCCTTTATCGATCGGAAAATAAAATGGGCATGGAGAAAGAGTCACTTCTAGCTCCCTCGTAGGTCTTTTCTCAGGATTTTGCCAACATTTGTTTTAGGTAGACTATCTCTAAATTCTACCAAACGTGGCACTTTGTAAGCGACCATATTGTCACGCGAATGTTTAATCACTTCATCCACAGTGAGTGACTGATCACGTTTGACAATAAAGACTTTTACGATTTCTCCTGATTTGTCATCTGGAACGCCTACAGCTGCAACTTCTAAAATTTTTGGATGTGTAGCTAAAACATCTTCAACTTCGTTAGGATAAACATTAAAGCCAGAAACTAAGATCATATCTTTCTTGCGATCCATGATCTTTACGTAGCCTTTTTCATTGATAAATCCAATATCACCAGTTTTAAAGTAGCCATCTTTGGTCATTACTTTGGCAGTTTCTTCTGGTTTTTCCCAATAACCAGCCATGACTTGTGGACCTTTGATGCAGATTTCTCCGGCTTCGCCAAGAGGAAGTTCTTTCTCGTTATCATCTAAGATTTTTACGTCAGTAGATGAAATCGGCAAACCAATACAGCCATTAAACTCAGGCAAATCCATGGGGTTGATGCAAGCAGCGGGGCTTGTCTCCGTTAAACCATAGGCTTCGATAAGTGGAATGCCAGTTTTTTGCTTCCATTCCTCTGCCACAGCTTTTTGCACAGCCATTCCTCCACCAAGTGCAACTTTGATGGCAGAAAAATCCAATGCAGTAAAGCCTGGATCATTCATCAAGGCTCTAAATAAGGTGTTCACTCCAGTAATAGCGGTGAACTTCCATTTTTTGAGTTCTTTAATAAATGCAGGAATATCTTTTGGATTGGTAATTAAAACGTTATGACCACCGATAAAACTGAAGGTAAAGCAATTCGCAGTTAGTGAAAAGATATGATAAAGAGGGAGTGCTGTGATGATGACTTCTTTGCCTTCTTCGACCAAAGTGTTGAGCCATGCTTTGGCTTGAAGCAAGTTTGCAATCATATTGCGATGAGTGAGGATAGCTCCCTTTGAGACACCTGTAGTTCCACCTGTGTATTGCAAAAAGGCGATGTCTGTATTTTTAATAGCAACAGGTTTAAAGTCGCTAGCTGAGTATTTGTTGACCACATCCTTAAAAAAGATCTCCTGCGGAAGGTGATAGTCCGGCACCATTTTTTTGATTTTTTTAAGAACAAAATTAATCAAATAATTTTTAGGAAAACTCAATAAGTCACCGATTTGTGTGGTGATTACATTTTTAATTGGAGTGTCGTGAATGATGCCTTCGAGGGTGTGTCCGGCATTGGCAAAAATCACGATTGTCGTGGCGCCAGAATCTTTAAGTTGGTACTGGAGCTCGCGGCTCGTGTATAGTGGATTCACATTCACAACTGTGAGGCCAGCCCAGAGAGCGCCAAATAAAGCGATCGGATACTGTAAGGTATTTGGCATCATAATGGCTATACGATCACCAGGTTTGTGTCCTAAATCTTTCTGAAGATATGCAGCAAACTGTAGAGAGTTGTTGAGGATTTGTTCGTAAGTGTAGGTAGTTCCAAAGTTTGTGAAACACGGATTTTTAGCAAATCTTAAAAAACTGGGCTCTAGTAATTGAGGAATTGAGGTGTATTGATCGGGATTGATTTCAGCAGGCACGCCTTTTTCATAACTTCCTAACCAGATCTTTTCCATAATCTAAATCTCCTTTTTTGTAAGTCCCGTTTCAGTTATTAAGTGTTCTATTTCTTAAATTATGGAGCACAGTCTCAAAATCTTTTGCGAGTGGTGCTCGAATTATGAGTCTTTCATGAGAAAATGGATGTGTAAACTCCATTGTATAGGCGTGGAGCATTAATCTAGGTACCCAGTCACACTTACCGCCATAGAGGTTGTCACCCCAAATGGGGGTTTGTTCGCAGGCCAAGTGAATACGGATCTGGTGCATGCGCCCTGTGATGGGCTGGGCTTGAATCAATAGACTGTTGTCAAACTCTTCTAACTTTTTAAATTCAGTTTTGGCATAATCACCACCAGATTTTCGCACTTGCTGTTTGAGTTGCCCCTTATGCCGAAATTGCCGCAAGTAATTCTCCACGCACCAGCTCTCTGGATAGTCCTTCTTTTTTGCGAGAGCCCAATAGGTACGAACAAAGGAGTGCTGTTGAAACATCTCTCCAAGTGGCTTGTTGGCCCGTTTACTTTTGCCCAAGAGCATGACTCCACTTGTCTCTTTGTCGAGTCGATGGTGAAGATAAACTTCCTTCTCTTTTTTGAGCAAGTCATAGACATTGGCTTTTTTCTTATCAACCGTCGGTTGAGAATTAAGGCCAGAAGGTTTAAAAACAGCCAAAAGGTCATCATCTTCAAAAAGAATTTGCAGGCTTTGAGTTGCCAAGAGGCTGTCTCCTTGTTTTACTATTATCTCTAATTAAACATATATCGGGGAATAGTCAGTGAGTAAAAAACTTTTTACTTTTGTTTTTGCGGCGCTAAGTTACAGTTTTATTTTGAGTCAAACTTCCTGTGCCAATTTGAGTCCGAAGTCTCAATGCCAAGTACAAAACCATGCTCTTTTTGATTTAGGATCTGGATCGACCAAGTTATCTGTGTTTGAGACAAATTCGTGCAGTCCGAGTATTAAAATGTTGCACAAAAAGTCTCTCAAAGTAGATTACAAAGAGGATCTTATATTAAGTGGAGATAAAAAAGAATTTAGCGAAAAAATTCAATCAGTAGGTAAAGGGGCTTTGCGCGAACTAAAAGATGAGGCAAAAAAATTTAATCCTAAATCTCATCGAGGAGTTGCTACAGCAGCTTTTCGTGAAGCCACTAATGGCCAGCTAGTTATAAATTCTTTTCAAAAGGATTTAGGCATTGAGCTGGAGATTATTTCTCAAGAGAGAGAAGCTCAGTTGGCTCTTCTCGCTGTTGCAAATCACGTTGATCCAAAAACTCTTTTAGTGTGGGACATTGGCGGAGGGAGCTTTCAGTTTGTAAGTTTTGGTGAGGACTCCCAAAAAGTAGAAATTTTTGAAGGTCAATTGGCTTCGGTAAGTTTTAAAGAAAAAGTAATCAACGAAATTAAAAAAAAGGCGCAGTCACAATCACCTAATCCTCTATCTCTTAAAGAAGTAGAAGCTGCACGAGCCCTCGTGCAAACAGAGCTTAAAGAAAAACTAACAGCAAGTTTTTTAAAAGCTAAAAGCAAAGAGATTGTTGTTGGCATTGGAGGTGTGCATTATTCGAGCTTGCGCCATCACCTCAAAAAAGATGAATTCACGGCCCATGATATTGACGAGTGGATTTCATTGAACCATCGCAAAAAAGACAAACAGTTGCATGATAATTATGCCTCGACAGTGGTGACTAACATGATTCTAGTGAGTGAAATCATGAAGATCTTAGAAATTCCAAAAATAAAAGCCATGAACGTTTCATTAGTAGAAGGACTCTTGGTACAAAACCCCTCACAGAGTCCATTGCTTAAAAAATGATTATTTAAAGCTACCAGTTAGAGGAATGTCACGACTAATTCCTCTAAAGGGGCCTAGATAAACATTTTCTTCTAGCCACTGGATTTCTTGTTGGGAATGATCTTTGAGTATTACCTTGGACCAAAAGCGATTTTGCACATCCCAAGAGTATCCACGATTTTTTAACATGTCTTTGCTTTCAAAGGGTGAAGAGATCGCGATCATATGAGTTAAAGGCTTTTTTGCTTCGTTGAGTAACTCAAGTAAGTAAGTTGCTTTAGGGTTGAGGGTATCTGTTTGGCCCAGAACATAAAGTAGAGCGCGAGCATCATGTATAGCCCGGTGAGCATCCGTAAAAAAGCCATGATAAATGCTGAGAAGCTCTAATTTACTCGAAGTGTAGCCCCGTTTGAGCCAATCAATTTGTTTTATTGAACATCCCCAAACTTTTTGAGGAGAAATCTTTGAACGAGTTTCAATAAAAGGTCTATCAAAGCGAGCATTATGAGCAATAATGATCTGAGCTTTATCAAAAAGAGAATCAACTTTGTTCCAGTCAATTTTCTTTCCAGCTAGCATCTGGTCAGTGATGCCTGTGATGAGAGTGATTTCGGGACGTAAAGGGCGTAAAGGCTCTTGAAACTCATTGTAACTATCTAAGAGTGTTAATATCTCACCACTGGCTTTGTTGTACTGAAACAATTGAATGCCAATTTCGATGATCTCTTCTTCGCTGTGGTTGAGGCCTGTGGTTTCGCAATCCACAATTGCAGCAACTTTGACTAAATCCTGATTTTGTTCCACCCATTGAGGCGTGGCATAAGCTGGAATCGGAAATGAAAGCGTATCCAAGTGTTTTAATGTAACTGTCAGTTGATCTTCTGACTTTCCGATCCAATGAAAAGGCATGACTCTATTCTCCTAGGTAAGGGATTAGGACAATATAGTCAGTCTTTTTTTATAAATTCAATTAATTACTCTGTGTGCTAGTGGATCGAGAATAAGCTGCAGAAGCAATCTTTTCATCCAAAGCAAATTCAGGATAAAGTCGGCTGTACCAGTATCGATTGCGTAATATCGAAGTGATGTACTCGCGGGTTTCATCAAAGGGGATTAAGTCTGCAAAAAGCAAAGGATCTTGAACGGGGTAACGCTTGACCCATTTTTTTACATTGCCAGCGCCTGCATTATAAGCAGCAAGAGCTTTGTGCTCATCACCTTTGAATTCGCGAAGCAAAGCGCGAAGGTAGCGCACTCCCAAAGGAATATTTTTATCTGGGTTAAGTAGATCTTTTTCAGTAATTCGTTTGTTCATTTCTTTAGCTGTATTAGGCATAATTTGCATGAGACCACGAGCTCCCACTGGGCTTACAGTTTTTGTGTTAAAGGAGCTTTCTTGGCGAATGAGAGCAATAATCAAAGCAGGGTCTTGGTTGAGCTTAGAACTTAAAATAAGGTCTTTAAAAGGAGTTGGATAGAATACTTTTAATGTTTCTAAGTTTTTGTAACGTGGGTGATTTTGGAATAACCGTGAAAGAACCATAAACATGTTGTGCTGTTTAGGGTCATGTTCATTTAAAAGTAAAGCGACATGCAATTGCACTTCGGGCTCAAGAGTTGCCAAAAGCTTAAAATCTAAAAACTCTAAAGTTCGCAGAGCAAGCTCTTGGTATCCCGCATTTTGAAGAAGCTCAAACAGAGCAAGGCTATTATTGATTTTTTGGCTGCTTTCGCTTCTGTTGAGAGTGCGAATCTTGGTGTTTTGAACAACAAAATCAACTGGCTCCATATTTTGATTCACAACTTGAGTATTGAGGTGGTGGCTGAGAGGGAATTCTAACCACTGTTCTTTGAGGTCTTGCGAAGAAATATTCTGACCATCTTGCTGTTGCATACTGTTTAGCCAGTACTGGGCGCGAGACTTTAAGTTCACATCTTCTGAATGTTTTAAATAGGTTTGAAAGGCAACTCTAGCAGAGTCATTTTGTTTAGCCCAAAGTGAAAGAAGGCCCCAGCGATAGAGACCGCGGAGTTCGTAGTTATCATTCTTGGCACAAACAAATGCTTTCTCATAAAGTGCAAGAGCGTCTTTTAGTGCCTCTTTATTTGGTAATTCTTCTTCAGTTTTAAATGCAAGGGCTGCTAGGTAGGAGCTAGACGCACACTTTTTAGACTTAATTAGATTTTGACGAACTGATTTGCGTCCTTTAGGAGAAAGTTTGTTGATCTTAAGTTGAGCTTCTCTCCAGTCGCTAGCTTTGCTTTTGTGTGACTTTATCTTTTTTTCTGGATAGAGGCTTTCGCAGACAATAGAGTTTTTTGCTTTAAAACAGCCATTGTATCGTGCTGAGAAGAAAGAGGCATTTTTATCAAAGTCAGTCTTTAATAGCTCTGCTGCAGCCAACTGCTCTTGGGTATAGATGTCTTGAAACTCTTGTGTGGCCTGGTTTTCAACCTCTACAGCAGTTTCGCTTGGGGCCTGTAAAATTGTCTGATTTTGACGGTTTTTGGCACTCCAAGAAAGAGCAATGATGGCTCCAATTAAGCTTATAATTGAGATGAGGCCTAGTTTCGTCGATTTTTTAGCAGTTTGTGTTTCCATACTAAGAGGTAATGCGAAACTTGGGCCCCTTGAGGAATATTCAGCATTTTGAGGTGTCTATTTTTGAGACAGTTCTGTATTTGTCACTAAGATTGCAAAATGCAATCTGAAGTGAGTGTTTTATATGGTAAACCTCTCCTGCCTTTGGGAGGGCTTCATGAAACTCAACATAATGCTTTTTTTGCCAGTAGTAAGTTTTTTAACTTTAGCCTGTCAACCCGTGCAGACAACTGAAACCATATACAACGGTAGTAATCAAGAAGGTGTTATAGGTGGGGTTGAGGTCACTTCAATCGATGCGGTGTCGCGCTCCACAGTTGGAATTTACTCAAAACGCATGCAGTCCATTTGTACAGGAACATTAATCGCAGAAAATATGGTTTTAACAGCTGCTCATTGTATAGATGTTTTGCAGCCAGAAACAATGCTTGTGTACTTTGGCTCTGACATGAGAACTGCGACCCCCTTAATGCAAAGAGATGTAGCGAAAGTTTTAGTTCATCCTCTTTACGATGGGACCAAGGCAGAAGACATGTATGACGTGGCTGTTTTAAAGTTTTATGATAACTTGCCTCAGGGATATGCTCCGGCAAAACTACTAAATGACGGAAGCAAACTCACGGGTGCTCGTTTTACAGTGGCAGGCTATGGCCTGAATTGGGCTTGGGGAATTAAAAAGGGCTCTGGAGTTTTACGGAAAGCCAATCTTAAGCTCAAGCGAGTTCAATATGGCGCAACAGAGATGATTTTGGACCAATCCCTTCGTAAAGGGATTTGTAGTGGAGACTCTGGGGGGCCAGCCTATTTAGAGATTGATGGGGAGCTGCATGTGGCTGGTGTTGCTAGTCGTGGAGATTCAATCCCACTGCCTTTAATGCCGGATTGTTTTATTTTGTCTGTTTACGGTCGTGTGGACAAGCACCTGCAGTGGATCGAAGAAGCGATGAGAGACTTGCAATTTTAGTGAGTTAAAGGGTCCCCCGAGATGGAGATGAAGGGACCATCTCGGGGTTGTGAGGAACGAGCTGGGGGTTAATCAGCAAAATTGGTGAGCTGTTGCTTAACCTAGGGTAAAAGTTTTTATAATTGCTTCAACTATCTAAAGTTAAATTCTATTTACCTTAACATGAGCTTTGCATTTGTGATTTACAAATGGATAGCAACATAAAATACTGTGCCCATGAAAATCTTAATTGTAGAAGACGAAGAAACTTTACGTGAGAATTTAAAGGTCCAGCTTGAGGGAGAAGGATTCAGTGTCAAGACTCTCTCAAGCTTAGATGCGCTCAAAAACTTTCTGGAGCAAAATAATTTTCCTCCCCAAGTTTTTCTTTTAGATAGAATGTTAGAGGGGCAGGATTCTTTGACTGTGATTCCTAAAATTCGCAGTGAATTTGAATCAGCGCGTATTCTGGTACTTTCAGCAATTGATACAGCTATTGAGAAAGCTCTGGCCCTTAATGCTGGTGCGGATGATTATTTGGCAAAGCCATTTTCTTCGGTAGAACTTCTAGCGCGAATCAATGCTTTAGCCCGCCGCAAAGTTGTCATCGAGGATAGCAGTGAAATCGAAGTTTCAAACTTTGTCGTGAACAAGAGTTTTAGAAGAATCCAGGTTAAGAATGGCGGAACGATGGAGTTTACTCATCGTGAATTTCAGATACTGATGTTGTTTTGTTTAAATCCCAAGAAAGTTTTTTCCAAAGAGTTCTTTTTAGAAAAAGTTTGGAACAGCTCTGATGAAGTTGAAACGAAAGTGGTAGAAGTCACAGTCACCAAAGTTAGAAAAAAATTAGAGGAAGCTGGTGCAAAGGCTGTGATAAAAAACATGAGAAACGTAGGTTATTGGATTGAAGCGTAAGTATTTTATATTTACCTTTTTAGTTCTATTATTTTCCACAGGTAGTTCTATAGCTATTTTGTTAACCTATTTTAGAGCTGAAAGATTGGCCCTCATTGATGAGCAAATTCGAATAGCTGCAACATCATTGGTAAAGTCTAAACTCGGTCAAATGGATAAGATTTCTTTGCAGGAAGCCGAAGAAATCATGACCGAGGAATTGGGACCCAAGCGTGTGGGTAAGTTTTTTATTGTTAGAGACAGTAGCAATAAAATTATATTTCAGACACAAAATATAGCACTGTTAAATATCGAACTAGATAAGTCTCAGCAGTGGGTGAGTAAGAGTGTGAACACCTATTTTGTTCGGGTCCTCAATTTAAATCTGCCAAACATACCGGATCGTACTTTACAGGTTGGAGTGATTTTAGAAGATGGACTTCTGAATCTGACTGGGATGTCTTTAAAAAGAGTTCTGGTAATCATTGCAATCCTAGTATTGACAACAGCTCTAACTTTTTATTTGGCTGCAAAGTTATTTAAGCCTATTAAAAACTTAACTCTTTATTTATCCACCATCACAAAACAATTGGATTCGGGCAATGAGCTGACGAAAGTTGCAGACTTAAATTGGTATAAGCATATCCAAAATGCAGATGATAACGAAGATTTTAAAGCCTTAGTGAATAGTATTAACAACCTGGTCGAAAAAGTGAATTCTTCAAGGCGTTTTATGCGGACTTGGAGTTTTCAGATGGCGCACGAGCTAAAAACACCGATATCCATTTTGAATCAGAATTTAGACAACATTCGTGGCGGGACTATTGAAGACAGCACAGTGAACGATTTAAGAGAAATGGCTTTGAAGGTATCACAAATCGTTTCTGCTTTTTTAAATTGGGCAGAGCTTAACAGCAGAAAAGAGCCAGGAGAGTTATTTGCAATTGATGCCGGAGCCACAGCAAAACGATGTGTGGACGAGTTGAAGAACCTCCACGACGGAAGAGTTGAGGTCATTATTAATGAAGAGTTCACCATCATTTGTAACCCCTTTCATTTCGAACAATTGATAACAAACTTGGTGCAGAATAGTATTAAATACTCCACAGGTAAAATCGAAGTGATAATCGAAAACCATATTCTCATCATCAAAGACAATGGCTCAGGAATTCCACTTGAGGTACTGAGCAATCTAGGGACCCCATTTAACCGCGGTCGCAATCACGCGACAAAAAAACAAGGTTTTGGTTTGGGTCTCGCTTGGGTAAAAACCATCTGTGATTTGTATCGTTGGTCTTTTCAAGCCAGCTCCCCCAAAGAAGCTCCAGCTCAGGTGCGAATCCACTTCGAATAGAATCCGCATCTCAACAGTACAAGTTGTAGAAAGAGTCCATTCCATCTCGGCTTATCTCGTCTTCCACAGAGTGCACTCCCGCCAAGCCAGATGCGTATGCCCTTGCCAGCAAGCCTCCCTCATAGGGGAGCCTCCTGCATAAAGCCCTCTGTTTCTGGGACATCCAACAAGCCGGAGGCGCTCGCCATTAAAGTTGAAATATATTTGGGAGGGAGCCGCCTCACATGAAGCCCTCTGCTGCTGGGACGCGCTCATCCATGAGCTAGCCAGCATCGCCCTTACGGGCGAACACCTCCGGTTTGCTGGATGTCCCTGCAGCAGAGGACTTCATAGGGGGGCGGCCCCTCCCAAATACATTTCAACTTCAATGGCGATGTCGGTTAGCTCATGGATGAGCGCGTCCCAGCCAACAGAGGACTCGGTGTGGGGGTGGAAGGATTCAAGTGTGGCCTTGCGGAATTTAGCTGCCACGGCGGAGTTCTTCTTCTGGGGGGTTGGAGCCGGCGCAGAGGGAGTTGAGCGGCTCAGCCTCGGGCCTTTGTCTGGTGTGGAGTTGCTACGCCAAGGTTTCCTTTATGGGCTGCGTGCGGGCGGAACGCCGAGGCATCTGCTGAGGGGAGGGCCTTGATTCTTTTGTTGGGTGTTAGTTTTCGTCTTCGTTTTGGGGGGTGAGCATTTCGATGTATTTTTTAAATTCTGTGTTGTCTTGAGTGGGAACATCTCGGCGATCAAGAGTGAAGCGAATGCTGCGAACGAAGTTTTGATTCATTTTTTGATTAATTGTTGTTTGAATTTGATCGCGCAAAAAAACCATCTGCTGCATCCAGGTTGAGTTTTTGACCCACAAAAATAAAATTCCGTTTTTGTAGGCCACAGGTTCTGCGTTTTTGGCAATGGTCGGACCTACAACTTCTGGCCATTTTGCCCATAATTTCCATCTTAAAAACTGCTCGGATAATGGAGACTTGCCATTTTCAAAAAGACTCTGTAGTACTTCGGAGCCTGCTTTCATTTTAGAGCGGTATTTTTTATTTGAGTCAAAGTCGTCCATTGCTTGAGGTGTACCATAGAAAAGCTAAATTTGCACAAAATTACCGTTGTAGGTGCCGGTCTCGCCGGGAGTGAATGCGCCCTTCAGCTGGCCGACATGGGCTTTGAAGTGGATCTCTTTGAAATGCGTGACAAAGTCATGACTCCTGCTCATAAAACAAATAAATTCGCGGAGTTAGTGTGCTCAAACTCTTTTGGCAGTCTCTCTGAGGGGTCCGCACCACAACAACTCAAGTGGGAAGCGGAAAAGCTCAACTCTAATATCTTAAAGCTGGCTCTCGAAGCACGAGTCCCAGCAGGACAAGCTCTCGGTATGGACCGCGAAGTTTTTGCTGATCTCGTCACACAAAAGATTAAAGCCCACCCTCGCATTCAAGTGCGCACAGAGGTCATTGAAAGCCTCGAACAAATTCCTCGGCCGGCAGTGATCGCCACAGGTCCTCTCACGCACGAAGCTCTCGCAAAAAGTATGCAGGCCCACTTTGGTGATGAGTTTTTATATTTCTTTGATGCCATTGCCCCCATCATTGATGCTGACACTATCAACATGGATATTGCATGGAAAGCTGATCGTTACGACAAGGGAACTCCCGACTACATTAACTGCCCTCTCAACAAAGAAGAGTACGAGCGCTTTATTTTCGAAGTGCAAAACGCTCGCAAAATTGAACCTAAACATTTTGAGACTACTGACTTTTTTGAGGGCTGTATGCCTATCGAAGTCATGGTGGAAAGAGGCCCCGAGACACTTCGCTTTGGCCCCATGAAACCCGTGGGTCTAAAAGATCCTCGCACTGGGCGCGAGCCTTGGGCCGTGGTGCAACTGCGAATGGATAACAAAGAGGGAACAGCTTATAACATCGTTGGCTTTCAAACCCGCATGGCTTACGGCGAACAAGTTCGTGTCTTACGCATGATTCCTGGTTTAGAAAATGCTGAGTTTTTAAAACTAGGAAGCATTCACCGCAATCTCTACATCAACTCTCCCAAAAGATTGGCGCCAAATCTTTCAAGCAAAAATGATCCTTGGCTATTTTTTGCTGGGCAGATCACCGGAGTTGAAGGCTACTTTGAATCCACATGTATGGGACTATTGGCAGCTCAGTTTCTCAATGCAAAAATTAAAGGAGTGCCTCTTGAGGCTCCCCCTCGTGCTTCTGCCATGGGCGCACTCTTAGATGCCATCACTGATGCCGAAAGAGCCGAAAATTTTCAGCCAACCAATATCAACTTCGGGCTGCTCCCTGGCCTTACCGTGGAAAAACTCCTCGCAGAAGGTATGGAAAAGAAAGAAGCTGTTCGCCTTGCTAAAGATAAAAAGCGCAAAAAAGAAGAGCAAATCGCTCGCGCAAGAAAAGCTTTTGATCTTTGGCTCCCTCAAATCAAATAAGCAGACGCTCGCACTGCATTAGGCCCTAGTTCAGTTTCCCCAGAGCTTAGTTTTTTGCTATGCTTTTTGCATTCTACTTTACTAAATTTATTGAGGATTTTGCATGTCAGAACAAATCTCAGATCGTTACAATCCAGCTGAAGTTGAAGGTCGCACATACCAGTGGTGGGAAAACTCTGGTTACTTTAAATCACAAGATCAATCTACAAAACCACCATTCTCTGTGATTTTACCTCCTCCTAATGTCACAGGCTTTCTCCACATTGGCCACGCCTTAGATCACACGATTCAAGATTTGCTAGTTCGTTGGAAACGTATGAGTGGCTACAACACCATGTGGTTGCCTGGAACAGATCACGCCGGTATTGCAACTCAATCCGTTGTAGAAAAAGAACTCAAAAAAGAGGGTATCACTCGTCATCAGTTGGGACGAGAAAAGTTTGTAGAAAAAGTTTGGGATTGGAAACACCAGTATGGCAATCGTATTTACTCTCAAATGCGTCGCCTTGGTGACTCCTGTGATTGGGAAAGAGCAACTTTCACTTTAGACGAAGGCGTCTCTCAAGCTGTTCGTAAAGTATTTGTGGGCCTATACAAAAAGGGACTCATCTACCGAGGACAAAGATTGGTTAACTGGTCTGGCCCCCTCGAGACTGCTATTTCTGATTTGGAAGTGGAGCACAAACAAGTTAAGGGAGCTTTGTATCACATCAACTACCCGCTTGAAGATGGCTCTGGCTTTCTGACTGTTGCTACCACTCGTCCTGAAACTTTGCTCGGCGACAGTGCGGTTTGTGTTCATCCTGAGGATGAACGCTACAAGCATCTCATTGGCAAAAATGTAGTATTGCCTTTGCTAAATAGAAAAATCGCGATCATTGCCGACACTTATGTTGATAAAGACTTCGGTTCTGGAGTTGTTAAGATCACACCGGCACACGACTTTAATGACTATAAAATAGGAAAAACACATAAGCTTGAATTCATCAACATTCTCACCAAAAAATGTGAACTCAACGAAAATGCAGGTCCTTATCAAGGATTAAAGGTAGCTGAAGCACGCAAAAAGATTGTTGAAGATTTAAAAGCTGCCAATTTGTTTGTTAAAGAAGAACCTCATGTTCACTCGGTAGGACACTGCTCACGCTCGGGAGCTGTGGTTGAACCATTTTTGTCAGAACAGTGGTTTGTAAAAATGGAACAACTTGCAACTCCAGCCAGAAGAGTTGTCGAAAACGGCACACTTAGGTTTGAGCCTGAGTCGTGGACTAAGGTGTACTTGCATTGGCTCAATAACATCGAGGACTGGTGTATCTCTCGTCAGCTATGGTGGGGTCATCGCATTCCTGTTTGGTATTGCAATAGCTGCAACCACATGACTGTTTCCGAAACCGATGTCACTCATTGCGAAAAGTGCCAATCCAAAGATCTTCACCAAGAAGAGGACGTATTGGACACTTGGTTTAGCTCTGCACTTTGGCCGTTTTCTACCATGGGCTGGCCAAAAGAAACTGAGACTCTTAAGACCTTCTACCCTACTAGTTACTTAGTCACGGGCCATGATATTATTTTCTTCTGGGTGGCTCGCATGGTGATGATGGGCTTAGAATTTAAGAGAGACGTGCCGTTCCGCACTGTTTATGTGCACGGTCTCGTGCGCGACTCTCAAGGTCGTAAAATGTCTAAGTCCCTTGGCAACTCAGTAGATCCTGTCGAAATGATTGATAAGTACGGAGCTGATGCTCTTCGCTTTACTTTCTTAGCTCACTTGTACTCTGGAAAAGATTTTAAATTTTCGGAACAACGCCTCGAGGGTTATCGTAACTTTATGAACAAGATCTGGAACGCAACCAGATTTGCTCTTTCTAATTTGCAAGACTTCAAGGCACCAGCAGAGGGCACAAAAGCTCTTCCTAGCAAAGCCAATATCAGTGTTTTTGATCAGTGGATTATTTATAAGCTCGCTGAAGTTACCAAAACAGTGCAAGCAGCTCTTGAAGCAGATCGTTACTCTGAAGCAGCAACAGCATTGTATCAGTTTATATGGAATCAATTCTGTGACTGGTACATTGAGTTTTCGAAACCCATTTTAAATGGTGCGAACTCAGAAGAGAGAGCAGCAACACAGATGGTTATGGCCCAGGTATTAAACCGCATCATGCGCCTATTGCACCCTCTCTGCCCTTTCATCACTGAAGAGCTCTACCAAAAGCTGCCTATTAAGTCTGATGCTCTTATTGTGGAGCAGTACCCTACTATCCTTAACGACAAAGAGTTTTTAAGCTTAGGAACTCTACAGGCTGCTACTGAGATTGACCTCGTTAAAGAAGTCATTTCTGCTATTCGTAATATACGTGGTGAGAATCGCATCAGTCCGGCACAAAAGCTCAATGTGCGCTTAGGAGTTGAGTCGGATTCAACTCAAAAGATTCTTGGCAACAACAGAGCTGCATTGATTGCTCTCGCAAGATTGGATCAAGTAGAAATTGGCCAAGCTGGAAATATGGCAAAGTGTGCAGTAGCACCTGTCACAGTTAATGAGCATGTCTTAAAAGTTATTATCCCGCTTGAAGGTTTGGTGGATTTTGATGAAGAAATCAAACGCATCCAAAAAGCTATCGAGAAACTACAAAAAGATGTGGGGATTTTAACTAACAAGCTTTCCAATGAAAAGTTTGTTGCCAATGCTGATGAGGATGTTGTTGCAGCAGATAGATCTCTCTTAGAACAATCTAAACTGCAATTAGAGTCCTTAAAAGAAGCTTTGATTCGCTTTCAATAGATTGAACTTTTAAGAAAGACAAAACCCTTCTTTAAATCGACCCTGAGGTCATTAAAGAAGGGTTTTTTTATTTATATTCTTAAAGTTATGAATAGCTTCTTTTGCAAAAAACTATTTCTCGATTTCACACTTTCGTAATTCTAAAATTAGCTGCTCTTCTTTTTCGTAAAGTTTATTTTTTTTACTTTCTAAATCACGAATATGATCTCTCAGCTTCTTTTCATCCAAAGCAACCAATGATCCCTTTTCATCTCTTCCAAACTTGCCCTCTTCGAGGTATCCGTACTCCTCGTCTGTGACAATACTCTCTCTAGGGACAAGCACTGGCAGAGCTTCAGGCTTAAGATTCTTTTTCTTTGCTGTCTCCTCAACGCATCTTTCAAGCTTCCCGTAAAGACCTCGCGTACCGCGCTTCTTTGACCCATAAAGCTCATCTTGTTTCGATTTTACAACAAAAGATAACTGACGAATGTATTCTGCCATTTCAGTCTTTTTGGTTACGACAATCTCATCATCATCATCATTCACCACGACTGCCTCACTGAGACCGCTGGACTCTGATTTTTCAAATTCGGTTTTAATATCTTTTTCTTTAATTGTTTTATTTTTAGATGAACAGGCACTTAGTGCCAAAACAGAACAAACTAATAAAATAATACTCTTCATTTTGCACTCCTATCGGCGACTTGTGTTCCAGATTTTCTTATTAGGCAAACAAGCGGTATTGTTGGCGATAATATCTGGATTAGGGTGATACCAGGCTTTTAAATAAGCTTCGGCTTCTTTGTTTCGAAGCGCTCCATAATTAGCAGGTCTATCAAAAGCCAATACCCATTGATCAATTTTTAGAACATTGTTTCTTTTAAATTTAGATGAGTCTGTTGAAGTAAGATCATTTACATATTCCATATCAACTAAATCAACTTCATAAAGCCAACCATTTGCTATTGCTTCTGTTACAATTTTAGAAAGGGGATACTCCATTTCTACCGTTTGGCAGAGCCATTGATTGAGATCTGCTTTTTTTACTTCTTTTAAGTCAGGAAAAGTCTCAGGCTTATCTTTTGGCTTTTCTGTATAATTATTTAACTGAACTTTACAATTTTTTATCTCAGTATCAAACCATAGATTCTGCTGGCCATACGTTCTTTTATAGCGCTCAAATCTTTTGATTCTCGCCAAAATATCCTCTTCTTGCAAAAGAACAAGCTCACCTTTTTCATCAATACCAACTGTTTTAGTAATCTTTGATTCATCTTCAGTGATCAACACACGCTCGATAGGCTCAGGCATTTCCCACTTACCGCTGGCCTTTGCTCTAAGAGCAACACGACAATCCTCTAAAACTCCGTATTTACCTTTGTTGCCATAAGTAGCATTTCCGTAAATTTCTTGCTCAGAACTGTAAACATCTCGCTGTAACTCCATTAGATAATTTACTAACTTTTCTTTCTTTTGAACAACGACTTTACCATCAGAGTTTTTACCGACTGTCTCACCACCACCTAAGTTTTTTTTATTTTCAAGATCTGTAGACACTTCACTGATTTTTTGTCCCGAAGAACAGGCACTCAGTAAAAATAAAACAGGCAAAAGAACCTTCATCATAAATTATCCTTCCTTTGATTTAATGCCTTAACACCAAATCTCCATTTGTTAAAGTATCACACCTGTATTTTGCAGTTGTGGCAAGTGGCTGTTTTAAAAAGATAGTGTGCGACAATAAAGTCTAGTTACTTGATGCACTGACAAGAAGAGTTGGCACTGTGTAAGCTGCGGCAGTTAAATGATTTATCTTCTTGAGAAATTTCCAAATCAGTCAACGCATCATTTCTTTGTATCAAAAAAACATCAACAGGAGTGTTGTATTCTAGCCTCCATCCAAACTCTCGCACCTTGACGTCACCATCACTCTGATAGCTTGCAATCAAAGCTTCGGATGGAGTTATAGAGTGCTCCAGAGGTATGTCTAATTTTTGCGGAATCCCCTCTTCATCTACAATAAAGATCGCCATCACACGTTGTGTTTTACTTTCATCAATAGCTTCAACTTCGAGACGAATTCTTTTTTCACGCCCCTCTTTATCTATCAAGATCGTGTTGGACCAATCTTCATTAGTTGTAACAGGCTCACCAAAAGCTGTCGCTAGAGTTTTTACCAGGTTTTGTGCCGTCGGAGAGATTTGTGTTTCACCAACTTTTATCTGTAAACACTTTTCGAGCTCTAAAAGATGTTTGGCGAATTGATCTTGAACAAGTTTAGGATCACCAGGAAGCTCACCATGAATATCTGCCTCTAGCGGCATTTTTCCATCTTCATCAAATTCTGCCTGAGATCCTTCGTAATCAAGAGAACTCACCTCTTCCAATTCTTCTACTCGCTCTAACTCCGCAGGTGATTCAGAATTTAGCAAGCTTAGCGAAACAATAATCCCAAAAAACAAAACAACTCCTGCCACTAAAACCATAGCCAGAAGTCTTTTGTTTTTAAGAATATTCATATAAGCCTATTGAATGATTATAGAAAAATCGATTTTTGGCCCCTGTGTAACAGGAGTCGAGAGAAAACGAATGCGCGTGTTAGAAATTGGTGAACGTAAGAAATTTAAACCGCAGCCCTCTCCTCGGAGAGTGACCATCATTAATTGATATGGAATATCAGGATTGTATTCAAAGTTGTGACGAATCACCTCATGACATTCATGATTAAACTCTGGAAAATCCAAAAAAACTACTTCTGCCTTGAGAGCCTGTGTAAATGAAATCGGCTCAAGCAACATGACAGGGGGCAAATCTTTAGCCACTAAACCAATTTTTAAGGTCAATGTCTTATTTGCATTATTATAAAGAGCTTCGAAGTCGTATTGATTTGGAGAGAACTGCCTAAAGTTAAAGATAGCTTGCGTGTCCGCTGCAAAGGCCACAGCTGAAAACAAAAACATAGCTAGTATGATTTGTAATTTTTTAAGCATTTGCACCTACCTTCCCCGTTGCTAAGGGAGTCTGATTGTTTTTGCAAGCCTCACTAGGCTTCGTTTGTAAATACTTCAGGTGTTAACTTACTAAAAATCTTTTTAAACAAAACAGGATCAAATTTTTTAGTTTCCTGCCTACTAAGCTCTTCCCACCAATTCCTTACAAGTTTGTCATAAGGCTTAGCTGAATCTCTGCGAATGCGGTTGTCCAACTCATTAGCAATACCCACTACCTTACTTAACTCGTACATCTGAAAACCTTTTATTCCCAGTGGGTATCCAGAACCATCATGTCGCTCGTGGTGCTGCTGGATAATGAGCTTAGTTTCGTAAGAGAAGTCTGTCATTGAATTATTAATGATGTCCACACCAATTTGAGGATGTTCTTTTACTTTTGCAAATTCTTCTGGTGTGAGCCCATTTTCGTCACGATTGTGGAGCTCTTTAGGAAGTTTACTGTACCCAATGTCATGGAAGAGCGAACCCAAAGCTATGCTGGCTAAAGCTTTCTCGGAAGTATACCCTAAAACCATGGCCATAACCGTAGAAAGCGCCTGCACATCACAAGCATGGGTTTCCATATTTTTTAACTGTGACTGCAGCTTTGCAAAAACCTTTTTAAAGGGATCATCATCTTGCAGTATTTCTTCAATGATCTGATTGACCACTTCATGGGACACTTTGAGATAGTCCTCAACATTCTCAGTGTCAGTAAAAAATCCAGCTACTAAGTTCTTAGCAATAGCTTCGACTTTATCTTGTTTTTCTTTAAGAGGCATCTCTTTATCTTTAATGAGATTTGCGGCTTTACCTGCAATGTATTCTACAAACTTAGACTGATCTTCATTCTTAATATAGACTGTTTCAATATGGTAAGAATGAAAGCGCTTTAACACTTCATTAGAGATGCGGTCGCCACCTCTTTTGTAGAGAATGAGTTTATTATTCAATTTGAGATGAATAAAGATATCAAACAAGATCTTTTCATCTGAGACAAACTCACCGAGCCTCACTGACTGATAACCATCGAGATATTGATGGTTGATCACTGAGCGCAGAGAGTTTTTTTCTTTAAAACTAATGGCGACGGTATCGTATAAGATCTTAGCACAAATTGGCCCCAGATCAGAGTTTACAAAAAACTCATAGCCATAACGAACTTCCTCTTTAAGAAGTGGGGTAAGTGGCTTAAGTTTAGCAAACTGATAGGTCGCCAAACCAAAACTATAGCCATTGATCTGCATTCTTTTTTTAATAGATCCGTAAAAAATATTAGAGAGCTCTTGTGCTGCATCTGCCGCATCAGCTTCTTTGAACTCACTTTCACCTAAAATCTTTTTGACAGTGTTTTCAAAAGCTTGCTGTGAAAGCGAAACACAAACCAAAGCATTCATGCGGTTTGCGTTCATATAAAAATAAGCATTGTGAGGAAATGGAGCACCTTTTTTTTGCGTGGGAATAGTTTCTACCTGCACATCAGTAAAAACAAAATCTCTAAAGACTTCAACCAAGGCATCTTTGCCACAAGTAAGAAGAGCTTGGTGAACAGGGTTAGCGTCATCCAAGCTCTCAAGATTTGCATTCAATGTATTTTGCTCAGAACTCATTATTTGATTAGACCAATTTCCCTCAGTCTTTGCATCAAAAAGTCATGAGCTGTGATGTCTTCATACTTTGGACCATCTCCACGACAACTAGGCAAACATCTTAACACTGCGTGTGGATGGGCATGCATAAAAAATGGCATTGAATAACGAGATCCGTTTTTACCATCTTGAGGGTTGATCACACGGTGAGTGGTCGATGGCAATACGTCATTGGTCAAACGCGCCAACATATCACCCACATCCACGATCAAAGTATGGGGATCAGATACGATATCTAACCATGTTCCATCTCGGTCTAATAATTGGAGACCAGAAGCTGTGGCTGCTGGTAAAATTGTGATGAAGTTGATGTCTTCATGAGCAGCCGCACGAATACATCTTGGATCTACCCCGTCCGGAATGGGTGGGTAGTGCAACAAACGCAAAATGGAATTTCCATCTTTAGTCATTTTTGCGAAAAAGTCTTTTTCCAACCCCAGAGGTCCTGTCAATGCCTCGAGCATAATCGAGCCTGCTTCTTCTAAAGAATTGAAAATAGTCAGAAAGGCTTCTTTAAACTCAGGTACTTCTACTGGCCATACGTTATCTGGATAAACTTTTTTGAGCTCATGACCATCTGGTAACTCTCTGCCCACATGCCAAAATTCTTTTAGATCCATCACCGGAGAATCTTTTGCATGCTCTTGACCAAAAGGAGTGTAACCACGCTGAAAGCCAGATGCTTGCGAAATATATTTCTTTTTAACGTCTTCAGGAAGAGCATAAAAACGCTCCATAATTCCGTAAGCTTTATTCAAAAGCTCAGGACTTACGTTATGGTTTTTTAAAACGACAAAACCATACTCTTTTAATCCGCTAAATAACTGATCCACAAAGGCTGCCTTTTCAGTAGCTGAACCTTGAGTGTAACTTGCTAACGCAAGTTCAGGGACTTTTCTTAGTTTTTTGGTAACAGGTTGAGAAGCTAAAGTTTCCATGGCATCTCCTTTTGGATAGTTGTTGTGAGCGGAGAATAGCCAACAGCCTATTTTTTAGACAATTACAAATTTGGTAATTCATTATGCAAAAAATGAATATCAAAAATCTCCACAAGATCTGCTCTTAAAAAGCGAAAATGAACATCCCCCAAGCCCAAGCGACACGCATGCTCGGAGCGGTATTCGCTGTTCTCTTGCCCTTCTTGACCACGATAGATGAGAGGGCGAGGATCCAACTTAAGAGTCTGCTCGGCCAAAAGCTTTACATTCACTTGCGGCTCTAGCTTTTCCCACATAACAAGCTTCACAAGGGCTTCTGACGTCCAGAGCACTTGAATCTGCTTTTCCTCTGCACTTTGGACCCAGCCAATCTTTGCATCAGGTACAGATTCAACGAACGGCAGATAGGGCTTAATATCTAGAATGGGAGTGCCATCAACGATGTCTGCTCCCGAGAAATAAAGTACAGAGTTTTCAATTCTTTCGAGCTTAACTAATGAGAGGCCAATGGGATTAGGGCGATGTGGAGTGCGAGTCGCAAAGAGCCCCATAGACTCCCCACCAAAACGAGGAGGATGAACTTTGGCGTGAAAACGTGCAGAGCTATTTTGATGAAACAACCACAGTAGCCACAGGTGAGAAAAGCCCTCTAAACCCTGCAATGACTCTTCAGGTTGATATTCGGGTAGAATCTCTAACTGCGACCAAGCCTCTGAAACCAATCCTGGCTGGCGAGGCGTTCCGAATTTGTCTCGATAGCACGACTGCAAATATCCGATAGGCTTAAAGTGAATATCCATGGAGCCATGTATTGTCTACTTTGAGGGCAAACTCAAATAAAAAAAGAGAGGTCATCTAACCTCTCTTAAAAGAATCACCTTGAACTTACTAGCAGAACAAGGCTGCTAGATTTGATTACTTGAAGTTTCCAGATCGTCGCATCAAACCTTCGCGGTCTTTAATGATAATTTCTTTTCCGTTAAGATCTATAAGTCCATCATTCTTAAACTCAGTCAAATGACGAGATAACGATTCATTAATCGTACTTGCCAATTGAGCAAACTCATTGCGCGTAAGTTTTAAGTTCAATGAAATCCCTTCAGCTGTTTTCACTCCAAACTTATCGCTCAAAAGAACTAATTGATAAGCAATACGCTCTTGAACGCTCGCTAAATAGTGCAACTGAGAAATCGTCTCGAAGTTTTGAATGTCAGACACGGCTTGATCTAACAACATTTTTAAGAGTGGATTGGTTTGGTTGATAGCATTCTGGATAATTTCGCGATTGTACAACCATACTGTTGTCGGCTTGATTGCTTTTGCTAAGCTGCCTGACGATTGATTTTTGACAACTGCTTTGTAACCAAAGAATTCGCCAGGAGAAACTAACTTCGTCACGTATTCAGGGCTCGTGGTGCGACCGCGAGTTTGCGATCTGTTTACTACAACTTTAACACAACCAGATTGGACGTAATAAAGGCCGCGTGGAATCTCTCCTTCACGGAAAATGATATCGCCTTCCTTGAAGTGAATGATTTCATAAGGTGTCTCATAAACATTTGTTTTTACATCATTATTAGAACTTACTCCGCCCACTGTGCTCACTCCTGCGTTTAAGATTAAATGTGGTTGCATCTGAAGACCTCCAAGAACAGTTTTGTTCCCATATGTTTAAAAGATATTAAACTAATATTTTTAAAAAATCTAGTCCTGCTTTGGTTAAGATTTGCTAACCGAAAAGGCCTTGACCCGAGGTGCCTATTCTCCTAGATTTGCGAGTGAAACATCATTTTTTATTAGGAATTTCATGTATTTAACTGCTGAACGACACAACTCCACGCTCCCCCTATCAGCCCCTTTTAAGCTCATTCTAGCCGCTATGTTATTTAGCATAAGTCTCCCGGCATGGGCTCTCAAAGTTGGACTCGTCCTAGATAAAGGCGGCAAAGATGACAAATCCTTTAACTCTGCTGCCTATCTGGGAGCCACTAAAGCCCAAAAAGAATTGGGCATTGAACTTAAATATGTTGAGGCCACTGATAACAATGCAATCGAAAATCTTCACCGTCAGTTTGCGCGCAAAAAGTTCGATCTCATTATTGGTATTGGCTTTGCGCAAACTGATGCCATCAAAAAAGTAGCTCAACAATTTCCGGAAACTAAATTTGCCCTCGTCGATGGTGAAATCAAAGCACCCAATGTGCGTTCACTTTTATTTGACGAGCATGAAGGTTCATTTGTCGTCGGAGCCATCGCCGCTCTTAATAGCAAGACTCAAACGATTGGCTTCATTGGTGGTATGGATATTCCACTCATTCGCCGCTTTGCTTTGGGCTACAGTGCTGGAGCAAAACACGTTAATCCAAAAATTAAAGTTGTCGAAAATTTTATTGGCGTCACTGGTGAAGCCTGGAACAATCCCGCTAAAGCTAAAGAATTAGGCTTAGCTCAAGCCAGTCAAAAAGCCGATGTGATTTTTGTAGCCGCAGGAGCTTCCAACTCTGGTGTCTTCGATGCTGCTGAAGCAAAAAAGATATTTGCCATTGGGGTCGACTCAAATCAGAACTGGATGCGACCTGGAGTGATCTTAACTTCCATGCTCAAAGCAGTAGATGTCGCTGTTTTTGAAACCATCAAAGTTGCCAAGAATGGGAGCTTTAAAGGCGAAGTTGCAACATTTGGTTTAAAAGACGGTGGCGTTGATTACACTTTTGACGAGCACAACGCCAAGGTGCTGAGCGCAGCTTCTCGACAAAAAGCCGATCAACTTAAAAAAGACATTATTGCTGGAAAAATAAAAGTTCCTGACTTCTATAAAAAAGGCAATTAATGGGAGTCGCTGTTGAATTTAAAAATGTCAGTAAAAACTTTGGCGCTAAAAAAGTTTTAACTGATATTAATTTAAAGATTTCACCTGGAACTATCCATGGTCTTATTGGCGAAAATGGAGCCGGTAAGTCCACAGCCATGAATTTATTGTTTGGCTTATTTCCACCCAGCTCAGGTCAAATCTTTATTAACGACCAGCCAGTGACACTTAACTCACCCATTGACTCCCTAAAATATAAAATAGGCATGGTTCACCAGCATTTTATGCTAGCTGAGGATCTCACCGCTCTAGAAAATATTATTCTACACGCAGAGAATGCCAAAGCACTCACTCTTATTGAAGAAAAGCGTTGGCAAGCAGAGCTCGAACAACTGATTAAAAATTACGGCTTCGAACTCGATTTGCAAAAAAAAGTTTCTGACTTGTCAGTGGGAGAACAGCAGCGCTTAGAAATTTTAAAAGTACTTCATCGTGAGCCTGAGTTTATAATACTTGATGAACCCACCGCAGTTCTGACACCACAAGAAACTGTAGAGTTTTTTAACAACCTTAGAAGACTCAAAGCCGAGGGCAAAACTATACTAATTATTACTCACAAGCTTAAAGAGATTCTCGAAATCACTGACGAAGTATCCGTCTTAAGAGGCGGCAAGATTTCTGCAAGCTTTAAAACATCTCAAGCAACTGTTGAGAATTTAGCAGAAGCTATGATTGGCAAAAAGCTTGAGGTCCTAGCAAACACCGAAATTTTATTCAGTCAAATTGATCCAACTCCTCTTGTGGATAATTCTGTATCATCTAGTTTTGCGCTTAAAGTTCATCGTGGCGAAATCGTCGGTGTTGCTGGATGTGAAGGCAATGGTCAGTCTGAATTAATTCAAGAGCTATTGAGCTTAAAAAAGCAGAGCTCCTTCAACTGGGGTGTCTTCCCTGAAGATCGCCTTCGCTTTGGCGTCTTAGCAGATCGTCCTCTAACCGATAACTTTATGTTAGGACGTGAGTTCCAATTTAAAAAGTACGGCCTCTTTATTGACCAAGAGCGCTTGTTGCAAGCCACTCAACAAGCTCTTAATAATTATAATGTTACACCTGCAGATCCCACTGCAACTCTTGGAAAGCTTTCTGGTGGCAATCAACAAAAGTTTGTAATTGCCCGTGAGCTATCGAGCCACCCTGAGTTCATTTTAGCTGCCCACCCCACTCGTGGAGTAGATGTTGGAGCTGTTGAGTTTATTCACCAACAACTACAACAAGCAAAAAAATCCGGAGCAGGATTGTTGTTAATCTCTTCGGATTTGGATGAACTAATGCAGCTTTCTGACCGTATTCTAGTGCTCTATAAAGGAAAGTTTCTTAAAGAATTTAGCAAAAAAGAGTTTAATGAACAGAGCTTAGGCATGGCAATGGGAGGGGTATCGTGAAGAAGTTTTTCTCGTCTCTCATTGGTCTAGCTGTTGGCTTAACGCTGGCTCTACTTTTAACTTTTTTTGCCGGTGAAAACCCACTCTCTATATTAACAATCTTATTTAAGAGTGCCTTTGGCAGTACCTACGATTTTGGACTCACGCTGTTTTACACAACTCCTTTGATCTTTTGTGGACTTGCTGTGGCTGTGGCCTTTCACGCGGGCTTATTTAATATCGGTGGCGAAGGGCAGTTAACGGTCGCCGCTGTGACTGCAGCTTGGGTTGGTGTGCAGTTTAAAAACACTCCCCATATCATTGCCCCCCTGTTTGCTCTGTTTGCCGCAGTTCTCGCAGCAGCTCTTTGGGCAGGAATAGCGGGTTGGTTAAAAACTCGTCGAGGAAGCCACGAAGTCATCGTCACCATCATGCTCAACTTTATCGCCTCAGGTTTAGCATCGTTTATTACTCTGAGCTTAATTCCTAACCCCGAATCTCAAAATCCCGAAACGGCAAAAGTTGCCCCGCAGTTTATGACTACTGCCTGGGATCCTATTCAGAAGTTTTTTGTCGACACACCGGCAAACTTCAGTTTGATTGTAGCTTTAATTTGCTCTGTGCTGATGTGGATATTCCTCTGGAAAACCCCAGCTGGATTTAAATTGCGCGCAGTCGGAACCAACTTTGAGGCTGCACAAAGACAAAATATTGATCCCAAAAAATGGCAACTCATTGCTATGCTGATCGCTGGCAGCATGGCGGGCCTGGTCGCTCTTTCTGAAGTCCTCGGAAGCGCAGGACAATACCGCATTGGTTTTTCTCCAGATTATGGCTTTATCGGAATTGCCGTCTCTTTAGCTGCTTTTAACAATCCTCTTGGTATTATTCTCACTGCATTTTTAATGGGAGCCCTCCACAAAGGTGCTTCTGATCTTGATATGGAGACTGCTAACATCACGCGGGATTTTTCCAAAGTCATACAAGCTTTTGTCATCTTAGGCGTGAGTTCTGCAGGAATTTTAGATTACATCAAAAATAGAGGAAAGAAGTAGATGGATGTCTTGAGTTTTTTAGTCGCCTTACTTTTTTCGACTGTCAGAATGGCTGTACCGCTAATTTTTGCGAGCTATGGTGGATTGTTAAGTGAACGTTCTGGTGTTGTGAATATAGCTCTTGAAGGATTTATGTTGGTAGGAGCCTTTACAGGCGCTAGTGTTGCTCACTTCACACAGAATCCTTGGATGGGCCTGCTTGCAGCTGTTTTATTAGGTGGAATTTATGCAGCCCTTTATGCTTTTTTAGTAATTGAGATCAAAGCCAATCAAATCGTAACGGGTACAGCTTTAAATCTTCTCGCAATTGGCGCGATTCCTTTTTGTAGTAAAATAATTTTTGATTCTACCGGATCGACACCAACTCTAGCTCAGGAGTTCCGCTTTGAACTTGCTCCAGTGATTCTCCTAGCAGTCATTCTTCCACTCTTCTATTTTTGGTTTTACAAAACCCACTCAGGATTGTGGTTAAGATTTGCTGGCGAACATCCTAAGGCCCTCATCACAGCCGGGATAAACTTAAAAAAAGTGCGCTGGTCTGCCGTCATTGCTTCTGGTTTTTTTGCAGCCACTGGAGGAGCCTCTCTTTCCCTGTGGTTGGCCTCTGCCTACAGTCCCTTAATGTCTGGAGGACGTGGATTTATGGCACTAGCTGCTCTCATTTTTGGTCGCTGGAAACCAGTACCAACTCTCTTGGCATGTTTATTTTTTGGATTAGCCGATGCCATTCAAATTCGTCTGCAAGGCGTGAGTCTTGCTGGATTTGAAATTCCGGTTCAATTTATCCAAGTTCTCCCTTATGTTGTTACCATTGTCGCACTAGCAGGAGTGCTCGGAAAAAGTCGTGCACCTAAAGCTCTTGGACAGGAGATATAAATGAAATATACCATTTTAATTTTGAGTTTATTCTTAACAAGTAAAGCTTTCTCCTGGGGAGCCAGAGGTCATCACGCTATCTGTGCGACTGCTGCTTTTTTAGTAAAAGAACAGGGCTTAAAAGAATATTTAAAGCATAAGCCCCAAATGATGGGTCACTTGTGCAACATTCCTGATTTTTACTGGAAAAGTTTAGGACCAGAAATTGGCAAACTCGGCAATCCCACACACTTTGTTGATGTAGAAGTAATCGGCTTAAAAGCAGAGGAAATTCCTACAGACTATAAAAAGCTAATCGAAACTTACACTGGCACTGAAAATAAATTTAAAAAAGAAGGAGCAAAGATATTTTCAATGCCTCAAGAATTTGGTTCTAGTTGGTGGAGAGCTGAACAGTTTTTAAGACGAGCTTTTGCTTTGGAAAAAGATTTTTCCACCAGCACTCCTCCAAAAGACTCAAAAGAGGAACAAAAAGAAGATTTGCCTTTTAATAAAACGGCTTTTGAGTTTGTCGTAAATCTTGGCCTCATGGGACACTTTGTTGGCGACAATGCTCAACCTTTTCATACCAGCGCTGACTATGATGGCTGGGAAGCTGGGCACGGAGGCATTCATGCTTATTACGAAGAAGCCGTGGTAGGTGAGTTTGATGGCAACCTCGATGCCCTTGTTCTAGCCGAAGCTAAAAAAATGAAATCGCCCTCTTTTCTAAAGCCAAAAACCAAAATTGAACGGATGCGCGCCCTCGGAGCTATTTCGTTTAATGAAATTCCAAAAATTCTCAAGCTCGATCCTATTATAAAGAAAAGCTCTCTTTCTAAAGAAAAAGGTATGAGTTTGCGCACTCCTGCTGAGCGAAAATCTGCACAGGTGGGCTTTCAGAAAATGAATAAAATGATTGTCACGCAAATGGCGCGAGCGGCTGTTTTATTGGCCCACACTTGGGATGAAGCCTATGTGCAGGTGGGTCGCCCCCCACTAGCTAAGTATAAGTCCTATAAGTATCCATTTACCCCTGATTTTGTGGCCCCTGACTACCACTAGTTACCTATTTGGGGCCTCTGTCTAATTTTTAGACGTCTGAGTCTCAATATAAGGCAGTCTCCTGAGGCATATAAATTGTAAGCCTAGAAAACGTCTGTTGTGAAAGGATGTTTTCTTATGAGGCTGTCATCTAATATAAGTAAGGCTCTTTATGGTGTTGTGATACTAGCAGCTTTAGCCCCCTCTATGGCTGCTGCTCGAGTGACAATCAACTCTCAGTGTTACATGAATGTAGATGACTCTCAGAAACAGATCGTGGGGACTGCTACAGAAAAAGAATTTGAATTGGCCTCTGTCTCTAAGATGGTCACTACCTTTTGGGCTATTAACAAACTTGGCCCTAATTACCGTTATCAAAATAAAATCCATGTTACTCCATTGGCAGGAGACACTTACGATGTGCACCTCGAAGGGGATAAAGATCCTTACATGGGGCAAGAATTTATTTACTTTTTAGTTTCTGAACTGAATAAGCTCGGAGTTACAAAGATTGAACGTCTTAGTTTTGATGAAAACTTTGATATTTTTTGGAGTGTGCGCGAAAGCAAAAGCCAAGCGGCACGTAGTTTTGATCCTTCTATTGCACAAGTCGCAACTACTTTAGAATCTGTACTGATGCGAAATAAATTCTTTCCAACTCAGTATCAAGAGACTCGTAGACTTGCTAAAAGTAAATTTAACTTAGAGATGCTACCATCTGCTAATGTTCAGATCAGAAAAGTTGAGCCTTTAACAAAAGAGCGCTTTTTAAATTCCAAAACAAACGAGACAAAGACATTTGTTATGAACTCAGCTCCTCTGCATCGCTACTTAAAAGAGATGAATCTCTACTCAAATAACTATGTTGCTGATCTAATTTTTGCTCGCTTAGGTGGTGTTGATGAATTTCATAAATTTATTAAATCCCGACTCGAACTAGACTTATCTGACATCAAATTTGTGAATGGTTCTGGCGATAGTGAGTATGCAGAACATGGCAAACTCTATAACAAAGGTTCTTGCAGCTCTCTTATGAAAATTCTCTTTGCGATGAGAGAGGATTTAGCAAAACATGGTTTAGATCTTCCTGACGTCATGGCTGTTTCTGGAGCTGAAAACTCCACCTTAGGTGGTCGTTACGCTGGTTTGCCAAACACTGTTGTGGCTAAAACGGGATCCGTGAACCCTGCAATTACGTTATCTGGTATGATTGCGACAGAAAAAGGTAATTTAATTTTTGCTGTTCTCATGAAGACAGATGGTCCCGCAGATTGGACGGCGGCTCGTAATAAGATCCGTGGCGAAGTGAACAGCATCATTGCAAAAAATGGTGGTGCAGCTCAAGTAAAGTACACACCAAAGACCTTCCTACCATTTGATTCAAAATCAGGACTTCAATTAGAAGTTATGACTTCTAAGAATTAGGATACAGAGGAGCTTTTATGAGAAAAATCACATTACTATTATCGCTTCTCTTGCTAACAGCTCCCGCTTGGGCTCTTTCTAAAACAACAGCACCAAGCAAGATGACACTCAATAATGAAAAACAGCTTATGGAAGCTATTGAGATGGGCAACCTCAAATTAAGTGAAAAACTTATTGCAGATCCCGCTGCTAAACTTAACTTTCAGGGTCATCAGAAACTGACTCCCTTGATGATGGCTGTGGCTTTTGAACGTGAATCTTTAGTAGATCTTTTGATTCAAAAGAAAGTTGATTTAGAACTCAAAAATGAAGCTGGCGACACAGCTCTTGCTATGGCCGTTGGAAATGAAAAAAATAGTATCGCCAAAAAACTTATCGCTGCCGGAGCTAAAGTTGATGTGAGCTGTGGAGAGCTTGATAACACTTTACTGATGTGTGCTGCACAGACAAATAACTTAGACATTGCTAAAGAAATTCTAAAAAAAGCACCTAAAGAAGTTAGTAAGAAAAATAACAAAGGCCAGACTGCTGCTGACCTTGCTAAAGAATATGGTAATAAAGATATTCTAAAAGTTCTTAAATTAGCTAAATAAGCGCTTAAAGAAAGAACTGACTTTTTCACCAAAAGATTTTGGCTTTGCTTTGATCATTGGCTTTTTCACAAGATTGTACTTAGGTACTTGTTTCTTGTGAGTGGACTTATCAGCCATTGGTTTACCTGAAGCAGGTCCTCGTGCTGCAGCCTGAGCTCCGGCTGGGCGCTCATGACGAGGCTTATGAGCTTGTCCCTCTCCACCTGCGCTCTTATGTGGCGAACGACGATCTGACTTTCTGTCATCCTTGCCACCATGACGTCCCGAACTTCTTGGTCCTTGTCCTTCTCTGCCGCCGGGCCCTGATCGACCTTGTCTACGCTCTCCACCGCCTACTGAAGGACGACGTTCGCGGTCAAATCGACCTCCTCCCTGACGAGAAGAACTTTCGTGAGGAAAGGGTTTGAACTCTTTAATCAATTGATCATTTTCTAAGTACTGTGTTTCGAGTTTGTTTTTTAAATACTCTTCAACACGTGCAAGAGAATCGATGTCTTTATCACTGACTAAACTAAATGCTTTTCCTTCTGTTCCAGCTCTTCCAGTTCGACCAATACGGTGAACGTAAGACTCTGCATCGTTAGGAAGTTCATAGTTAATGACAAGATCTACGCCTTTGATATCTAAGCCACGAGCAGCCACATCCGTAGCTACAAGTATATTCATCTCATTTTCAGCTTTAAACTGCTCAATCACACGATTGCGCTGAGCTTGTGTGAGCAAAGAAGAAATCGCCATGGCTGGAAGACCGTTATCTGTCAAAAATTTTGCGACACGCTCTACATTGTGCTTAAAGTTTGTAAAGACAATAACTTGCTTCGCTTGATGAAGCTTTATAATTGATAACAAATGCTGAGGCTTCTCTTCGTTGCCCACATGAAAAATAGCATCTTTAACATTATCAGCTTTTGCTTGATCACGAGAAATATTGATTTCAAAAGGCTCAGAGCCAAACTGATAAGCTGTATTGAGAACATCAAAGTTGAGAGTTGCACTGAACACCAAAAACTGACGGTCCTGTGGAACTCGCTGCAAGATGTACTTCATGTCATCTTTAAAGCCCATATCAAACATACGGTCAGCTTCGTCAAAAACAATGGCTCGTACTTGCTTAAGGTCAATCAAATGCTCTTTATAGAGATCAATCATGCGACCGGGAGTTGCGATCAAAAAATCTAAACCATTCTTGATGGCCTCTTTTTGTTTGTCGTAACCAGTGCCACCATAAATTGGGTAACCTTTAAGGCCTGAAAATTCAGATAACTTTTGCACGTTTTCGTACACCTGCTCAGCAAGCTCACGAGTTGGGACCAACACTAAAATAAAGTTCTGTGGTTTCCAGTCTTTAAAAGACCTTTTTTCGATTAAAGCTTTCTCTTCATCGCTGGCAGTCTCTGCTGCTGGACGTGCACGTAAAATTCTCTCCATTAAGGGAATTAAAAAGGCGGCTGTTTTGCCAGTACCCGTTTGTGCTAAACCTGCTACATCACGCCCTTCTAAGATCGGACCTACGGCTTGTTCCTGAATCGGAGTGCAATCTGAGTAATTTAGTTTTTCAATGGCTGATGCCAGACTACTTTCAAGGTTCAATTCCGAAAATTTCAAAATACTTGTCTCCGTTAGTAATAGGGCCTGAAACTATCGAGGGAGGCCTCAAAAGTCAAAGAACCCCCACAAAAGATTTTAAATGTTGAATAAACTCCTGTGGCTGATCTGCATGGACCCAATGGCCCGAATTAGAAACGACAACGCCGCGCATTAAGTTATTAGACTCTAACATTTTTTCATAAACTTCTTGGCTAAGATCTTGGGATCGTTCTCCCCTGATTAACAATGTTGGCATTTTCAGACCTCGCACTTCGTGCCAACGGTCATCTTCGCGTCCTTGTCGGACCGAATCGATAACCCCTTGGCGAGAAAAACGCCAGTCCACCGTACCTTCATTTGTTTCTGCCATATTGGCATAAAAATACTGAGCTAAAACTGAGGCTGGCTCCCTCGTTTTTGCGATTTGCACAAAGTCTTCCATCAAAAATTTTTTGGCCTCGGCTCTGGTTGCAAATGGGGTCGGCACCAAATTTAAAAGATACTCATAATATTCATGAGCTCCCGGCTTAGCCTCAGGACCAATATCTTCGATGACTAGCTTTTCTACCATTTCTGGATAGCGGTGAGCAAAGTTAAGAACATTGCGTCCCCCCATTGAGTGCCCCACCAAAATGATCTTTTCCCATCCAAGTTCTTTTAAAATAAGCTTTAGGTCCTCAGAATAATCTTCAGGGGCAAAACCAGACACAGGTTTAAAAGAGCGACCATGGCCTCGTTGATCATAACTCAAACAGCGCTCACTGCCCTCCAGAGCTGAGATGATCCTCCGCCAATTCCCACCGTAGCCCATTAATCCATGAACAAAAACCCACTTGCGACCCGACTCTGGTCCTGTCAACTGATAAAAGAAGTTATCTAAATAAGCCATGAAAAGAACTTATCAAAGCTTTCCACTCGTTGCCATTTTTAATGCAAGTCTGTAAAACAAAGTAAATGAAACCAAAACTCCACGAGGACTGGATAGATCCTTACGCTTTTCAAATTGTACGCAATCTTCAAGAAGGTGGCTTTACGACTTTCCTCGTCGGTGGTTGTGTGCGCGATTTGCTCGCTGGCATTCACCCCAAAGACTACGATATTGCTACAAATGCTCTTCCAAATCAGGTTAGGCGCCGGGTTTCTAACTCCTATGTTATCGGTCGTCGCTTTCGCTTAGTACTGGCTCGCCGAGGTGATCAGCAATTTGAAATTGCCACTTTCAGACGCCAAGCTAGCGAAGAAGAACTCGCTGACGAAAATAACACGGTTGAAGGAGATAATTTTTTTGGTTCTGCAGAAGAAGATGCTCGTCGCAGAGATTTTACCATCAACGGGCTTTTCTATGATCCTATCCAGCACCAAGTTATCGATTACGTGGAAGGGCTCAAAGACATTGAACTTGGCGTTTTGCGTATGATTGGAGAGCCAGTACCTCGTTTGATCGAAGACCCGATCCGCATCTTGAGAGCGGTACGTCTTTCACACAAACTCAAATTTGTTATTGAACCCGAGCTACGTAAAGGCATTTCCGAAGTTGCTTCAGAACTCAGAAAATCTGTATTGCCACGCCGACGCGAAGAGTGGCTTAAGTTCTTGCGTTTGCCTGATCCATTATTGGCATTTCAGGAACTGTATGACCTCGGTGTCTTAAAAGAAACACTACAAGCTCTGCATTTAATATTTGAAAATGAATCTAAATTAGAAATTTTCGAAAAACATCTTCGTTTTTTGCGCTTAGCTGGCATCAACCATGATGACCCTATCGAATTATTTTCTGGATTTGTATTCTCGATGGCCAAAGCACATCTGGGCGAAGACTTTTCTCCTCAACAGCTTATTGAAGACAACGGCTTTCAGATATTTATGAAAGAAGAAGCTGGAATGTTTAAGCTTGAAGTGGGAGCCTTCGAAAGAGCTCTTAATTTTATGGGAGCTCTCAAGCGACAAGAGAATTATTTGCGTCGCGGAGAAAGACGAAGAGCAACTTTTATTGCCAATGATGCTCTTCCTCTAGCAATGAAGCTTTCGCTTCTTGAAAAAAGCCTCTCTGCCCACGAATATAAATTCTGGATTGATCAAATTGAATACTTTTCTGGAACAAGACCTGAATCTATAGAGCCTGAAGTTGCAGATTAGACTGCTACCAAGACTTAATCACATGAGAGCTTCCACCGCGACCATCACGTACCACGATAACAAGAACTCCACTTCCTGACTCAGGAGTCCACTCATTATTCTGATCACCATCCGTTCTTGTGTATTTAAAAGTTCCCTTTGAGGCAAACCAACTCACATCAAGTTTTTCTGTTAAGTTACGAATGTCTCCATTTTCTGTCTTGAATTGGTAACTCTCGGCACTGCCTGGAGTGATTTGAGCGAGCACCGTAGCAACTGCGGTAGGCACCGCCCAAGCCCCAGAGTTCACTAAGACATCCGTCGCTGAAGGATTGTTATTGAGGCCAGAAGTTTTTTCAGAAAAAAGGACTCTGCGAAAAGCTTTAATTGTCTCAGCCCCTCTCACTGCGGTCACAGTCACAAGACCTGCCAAACCATTAAAGCGGGCGGCATCATTTGCTAAATTAAAAACAGCAGACGGAAAAACCAAACTGCGAGCAAATAAAGGTCCAACTCCAGTTCGCAGAGTTGCTGCATTAGGTGTAAAGGACTGAGTCGTCGCATTGCTACCATCACATTTAGCTTCAGCACCAAAAGAAACTCCTGGGTCCAAGCAAAAATCTACAGTCACATCAACACTTGCCACTCCACCATTCACATCTGAAATGAGAGGTTGAATATTCACAGTCACAGGGCTGTCAAAAGTATTCACTTCAGGGGTGTTGACGGCAATATCCAGAATTCTCAAGGAGTTGAGCTCGGAATAAACTTCCAGTGGTTCACTATTGCAACTCGTAAGAAAGCCAAGGATTAAAATAAGCTTAATGATTTTCATTAAAATTCTCCTTGAATACCAAATGTTGGAATTAATGGTAAGCCCATGATTTTTTCTGACTGAGAGTAATCATAAGAGTAACGAATAGATTCAATATTTTGGGAATTGGATAGATTCTGAATATCCAAGTAAGCCGTTAGAATCCATGTGTCGTAAATCCATTTACGATCGATACGAACATCTAACTGAAAGAAGTTATCGTAACGCTGACTAAATATCTTTCCTCGCGTTGGAACATAAACATCACGGTCTGAATCATAACTTGAGCCTACAATTGGTGTATAGGGATTGCCAGTCACATAACGAAGCCTTGCTCCATAAGTCCAACTCCCCTGACGATAAGATCCAATCACATTGAGGTTGTGTGTCTGATCATATTCAGAAGGAGTAGTGCCAGCACTATCCGAAGTGCGAGTACTTTCTGAAAGAGTGTATGACAACTGTAGATCCCAAATATTTTGTGAGTACTTCGCAAAAACTTCTAAGCCTTTTACTTCACCTCTTTGATCATTTGAGAACTTTTTATCTTTGTCTGAAATTACCAAGTTATCGAGTTTTTTATAAAAGACTCCATAATCTAAATTCCACCCAATGGTGGAACCTTGACGTAGATCTTGCTGAGCCCCTAGATACGCATGCCAAGCCGAAGGAGCTTTGAGATCGGGATTTCCAAAGTCAGTTTCTGTTTCCTGCGGCTCTGGGGCCTGAGTGTAGTAGCCGAGCCCTGATTTTAATGTCAGATATTCTTGCAACTTATAGCGAGCAGCCAAGCGAGGTTGAACAGCATGCTCTTGAATCTGTTTGTAGTAGTCATATCGTAAGTGCGGAAGAATAGTCCACTCAGGTGCTGCTGGTAACTGATACTCATTACGCCAATATAAGCCTGCAACCATATCTTTGGAGTCCAATTCTTTTTCTTGGACCGTACTTGAGTCAATAGGATCTGAAACTCCCCCCTCCGAATTAAAACGAGGCACTCGAAGATTAATTAAAAACCAGTTGTACTCGTTATCAAAACCCAAAAATGTCTTCCAATGATTATTGACTTGCTGAGCGTACTCGCCACGCACAGTGAGAACATTAGACTTTAAGTCAAAAAAAACATCATTTACATCAAAGTATAAGGCATCTCTTCCAATTGCCGCCGAAAGCTCAATACTACGTGTACTATCTAACTGACGAGACCATGTGGGAATAATACGCCAGAACTCAGTCTGCTGTTGAAAATTACCTCGCAAACTGGGATCGTTGTTGGGACTTTCATTTACAACTAGCTCTAATGTGTCCTTAGAAATAATACTTGTAACCTTAAGTTTATCGCGGTCATTTAGCTTTTGATTATAAACTGCAGTTAAATCCAGATAGGTAGGTGCTGCGACCACTCCGAAGTCTTCGTTATCTTCAGCTACTTTATCTAAAATAAATCCAAAGTAAGAATACCTTCCGGCTACTAAGATCGAAGACTCTGGACTTAATGGAGCTTCAATCATAGCACCCATGTTGAAGATGTCTAAGTAAACTTGTCCCGTTGTTCTCTCAACGATACTTTCTTTTGTTTCTAACCCTACAAATCCACCAATTTGACGTGAAAATTCTGGGCCATAACCTGCTGATAAGTACTGCACATTGGCCACAGACTCAGGATACAAAACAGAACTGAGTCCACCAAAATGGAAGATAATTGGTACACGATGACCGTCTATTGTATAACCCGTGTCGTTTGGATCAGAGCCTTGAATGACAACTGAGGCGCCATTGCCTCCAGTACGATTTACACCAGGAAGGTTCTGAACAGCTTTAACTGGGTCTTTGCCGGCACCAGGAACAAGCAAAAATTGATCTTGGCTAATAGTTTTTTGTGTATCACTGCGCTTGTTTTTTTGGCCCGTTACTGTAGTTTCAAAAATTTGATAACTTTCTCTTTCTAAGAAATAAGTCTTCTGAGTAGGATTGAAGGGCTGCTTCACTCTTTTATATTCTGGAACATTAATAACAATTTCTTCAACACCTTCAGGAATGGCATCAATCACAAAAACACCTTGTGAATTGGTTTCAAACTTTTGCCCTTGAGGTAAAAGAAAAACATTCACTCCAGATAATGGCTTTTTTGTTCCTCGCTCTAAAACTGAAGCCGTCACTGCAGTTTGAGTGAGAGCAATCTGACTAAAACCCAAAATTCCTATGAGAGTGACAAGAAAAAGTTGCTGAAACATATCCAACCTCTATTAATCTAGTACAAAGCGATAAGCGTACTTAATTCTTACTGCTACTGGTTTTTGCTCCATCATTGCTGGTTCAAATTCGAATTGCTGGATGGCCTCGAGTGCCGCTTCATCCAAGCCATAGCCCATGCCTTTTATTAATTTTGCTTCACGAACCTTACCGTTAGCATCGATAAGAATTTCAAAGATGACTGAACCCTCAATGCCCTCACGCTTAGCTTCAGGAGGGTAAGGAGGACGCACTTCTTTTTTTACTTTAGGCATTTTCGTCACTAAAAATTCTTGCACTGGAACAGGCAATGCTTCGCCATCAGACTCAATATTATCTTTTTCTACGGCGACAGTATTACCAGTCTTAACACCCACTGCTGTATCAGCAGAACTAGTGATGGTATCTTTATTGATTCCAAAAACTTTTTTAACTGGTGGTAGAGATTTTTCTTCAACAGGCTTTTGCTGAGAGACATCTAAGGCTTCTGGTTTTGCAGGCTCTTGTTTAGGCGCTTCAATCACTTTTTCTTGAATGCTAAAGTCGTACTTTACAATTTGCTTTGGCTTGGGCAAAAGCAGACTCACTCCAAAAAAAAATAACACCAGCAACAGATGGATCAATAGAGATTGAATCCAGCTGCCAGAAAAAAAACTCATTGCTGAGCCTCTTTTACTTTTTCTACTTGAATGGCAAATTTATCCAAGCCTGCAGATTTTACCACATCAATGATGCGTATAAAATCAAAGTGCTTTGAATTACCATCAGCACTTATAATGGCTTGGCTATCAGGATTATTTTTAATAGTTTGAGTGATGAACTCACTCAAAGCTTCTTCACTGGTCAACTCACCATTCAAAAGTACTTGCCCCTGAGAAGTAATAGCAATCGCAATTAGGCTCGAATTGCTTGCTTCGGCTTTTGCCACTTTTGGCAACTCAATACCAATAATATCTTTCATCATCATCGGCGCTGTGACCATAAAAATAACGAGCAACACCAAAACCACATCGACAAAGGGTGTGATGTTGATATCATTGATGCCTTCGCTATTTTCTGGATCAAAACCACTAGCTGCCATTTTATTTTCCTAAGATGTAAGCGATGTACTGATCTTTCAGGTTTTCACAATCTTTTAGAATAGCATTGAGCTTTTTTGTAAAAGTATTAAAAGCAATAACTGCAGGTATAGCTACGGCCAATCCGACTGCAGTCAGAATAAGAGCCTCAGCAAGAGCATACATAATTTTCTGCGAATCAATTTTTCCGGTAGATAGCGCACCGAAGGCTACAATGATCCCTAAGATCGTACCTAGCAAACCAATAAACGGAGTTGTTGAGCCGAGTGTTCCAAGAACTGCCAAACCTGTTTCAAGTTCTTTCTTTTTGCGCTGTAAAAAGCTCGAAACACCACGATCAATCTGTTCAGAAGTTTTTAAATCAAAACAAATCTTTAAAGTCTCACCACGAAGCGAGCTGTTTGCACTGATTTTTTTGATAGCTTCCAAATCATGAGACTTTATCAGGTCCCAAACCTGATTGTCTTCAGCAAGTGTTGTAAGTTCTTTTAATTTTTTTCTCCGATCAATAATGATCGAAATTGACCAAACTGAGAGTGCAACAAGAATAAAAAGAATTAAACGAGCTAACCATTCAACGATAACAATCCATGTTTCCATAGAAAGTATCGTTCAATGACTTCAAAATGAAGTCAATACAAAGAAAGTTGCAGCCTATGCTGCAACTCTAATTGAAACTTGTTTGAGTAAATCAGAAGCTATTTTGTCGAGTGGCAAAATTGAATCAGCTGCATTTAAAGCAACTGCCGCTCCCGGCATTCCATAGACAACACAAGTCTCTTCGTTTTGGGCCACCGTATAAGCTCCAGACTTATGCATCTCAAGGAGGCCCTCGGCGCCGTCTCTGCCCATACCTGTCAGTACAACCCCTAGAGCATTTTTACCCACAAACTTTGCTACCGACTTCATTAAGTAATCAGCTGCGGGGCGTACACTGTGCAGTGGTGCTTCTTGATGGAGTTTAACATAGTAAAAGGCACCCGAACGAGTCAGTTCCATATGGAAGTTTCCGGGCGCAATGAGCACTCTGCCTGGAACAACCTGATCTCCATCTTGTGCTTCTTTCACTTCAAATGGGAACATCTTATTGAGATTGTCTGCAAAGGACTTCGTAAATCCTGGTGGCATGTGTTGCACTATCAGGGTTCCTGGGATATCCGCAGGCATACCAGACAAAAATACCTTGAGAGCTTCAGTACCACCTGTTGAAGAAGCCACCGCAATAACTTGGTGAGTGGTTTTCGCAAGTGATGTTTGTTTAGGCTTTTGAACATTAGCTGTTCCCAACTTAGGAGCTGAAACAGGTCTGATTCTCGCCTTAGCTACCTCTCTTACTTTTTCAATGAGTGTCTTAGAGATTGACTCCAAACCCTGGGTCACATCGATCGAAGGCTTCTCCAAAATTTCAATAGCACCAGCTTCAAGAGCTCTAAAATAAGTTTCTGATCCCGTCTTAGCTAATGAAGAAAAGATCACTGTGCGCGTAGGAAAATGCTGCATAACTTTTTCGAGAAATGAAATTCCATCCATGCGTGGCATTTCCACATCAAGAGTCATCACATCTGGCTTAAGCGCTACGAGTTTATCTCTAGCAATGTAGGGATCTGTAGCTGTGCCAACAACTTCAATATCAGGCGCTGACGAGAAGATCTTCTCTAAAAGCTTTCTAATCACAGCTGAGTCATCAACAATTAACACTCTAATTTTTGACATATACTACCCAATCTTTTGATAAACTGCACGCGAAAGAGGTTTAAGATTTTGATGCTTCACATTTCCAGATTCAGAGTGACCTAAAATCAAATAGCCACCTACTTCTAGAGAAGTTACTAGATTTTCAATGACTTTTTTAGTCGTCTGCTCATCAAAGTAAATAAGTACATTTCTACAAAAAATCACATGGAACTTATTTTTGAACTCATAGCGCTGTTGAATGAGATTAAAGACAGCAAATTTAATCATGCCATGAATATCATCTTTAGCCCGATAAAAATCTCTACCCTTCTGAGAAACTTTATCAAAATACTTGCTCCGTAAAAGTGGGGGCAATCCTTGCATGTCACGATCTTCGTAAGCCCCAACCGAGCCCCTTTTTAGAACTTGCGTATCAATATCTGTAGCCAGAATACGAGTCCGACGAGCTAAGGTATCGTTTAAGGCCTCTTTGCAGGTTATAGCAATTGTATAAGGCTCTTGCCCCGTACTCGCGGCAGCACACCATATTCTAATTTCGTTGTTTTTAGCATGCATCTCCGGCAAAATTCTTGTCAGAAAATCAAAATGCGCAGACTCCCGATAGAAAGAAGTCATATTAGTTGTAAGCGCTTCAATAAACTCTTGCTGGTATTCGGGCTTTTTAGTTTCTAACATGTCCCAATAGGCTTCGTAACTATCCAGCCCGCGACGTCTTAATATCTTGATAATACGATTTCGCACTAAAGCATGATTTTTAGGAGTGTCTGGCAAATCCACTCCTGCCAATTGATACATGAGCTCTGCAAACTTTCTAAAAAGCTTGTCACTCAGTTCAATATCTTCAAAAGCATTTATGGCAAAAACATTTTTCGCCTTGAGGACTGCACTCATGCTGCCTGACCTTTTGAGAAGTTAGCAACAATTGCTCCCGGCTCCAAAATCAAAACAGTTTTTCCATCTCCAAGAATAGCTGCTCCTGCTACTTCGGGAATACTTGCGCCACCAGAAATAGGTTTTACAACTACTTGCGCTTGGCCTAAAACATCGTCTACTGGCATTGCCATTTGGCCCGTCATACTCTCTAAAACCACCAGCATAGTTTCTTCACTGCGTCGATCATCATTGAGTCCTTGAGATCTCTTTTTAAACTGCGAGTCATCTGGCAAGTTCCATTGAATATTTCCTAAAACTTTCTCCACTTCAATTACTGGCATCAAGACACCACGAATGCTAACAATCTTTCCCGCATCAGAGATAGTAGTATAATCTTTAGGTAACACTCTCACAATTTCACGAATAGAGTGGATTGGTAAGATATAACGAGACCCTTCCATTGAAACAACAATACCATCAGTGATCGCGGTACTAAGTGGAATAGTCATCCTAAATGTTGTGCCTACTCCAAGTTTAGAGCTGATATTTATTTTACCATTAATCTTATCTAGATTAGATTTAACAACGTCTAATCCAACACCACGCCCACTAAGATCTGAAATCTTATCTGCTGTAGAGAATCCTGCTTTAAAAATAAACTGAAAGACTTGCTCATCTGTGAGTGAAGCCGGGTCCACTCCTGGAGGAACAAAGCCACGCTCAATAGCTTTAGCTAAGACTTTTTCGCGATTGATCCCGCCACCATCATCTATGATATCAATGACAACATTCCCACCTGATTGTTTTGCTGACACAACTACTTTTGCAACTTCAGGTTTACCTTTTTCTTTGCGCGTTTCTTTTTTCTCTACACCATGATCCATCGCATTTCTTACTAAATGAACCAAGGGATCATTTAACAGTTCAAAAACTGTGCGCTCTACTTCAGTTTCTTCGCCTTGCAAAACTAAATTCACCGGTTTATCTAGATTCAAAGATACATCTCGAACAATCCTTTGAATTTTGATGAAGAGTGATTTTAATGGAGTCATTCGAATAGAAAGAGTCTTTTCGTAAAGCTCTCTAACTGATTTATCCAACTGATCGACAATTGCTTCTAAACGTAAGTTACCGCTACCTCTAACAGTTTCATCGTGTACTAACTGATTCTTGAGCACCACGAGCTCACCAACTGCATCGAGTACAGAGTCAACCCTTGCAGTATCGACTTTAATAGAGGCCACTTGTTTTGTTGGAGCTCTATTGCCACCGCCAGCAGGGGGTGGACTATTTTGATTACTAGTTTTTGTAGGTTCAGATGATTTAGTTGTTGCCGTCTGCTCTGCACCTACTGCTGAAACTTTTTGCTCAGCAGCTTTGACTTCCTCAGGTACAACTAGGGCAAGTCCTGGCTTTTGAGGTTGCTTTTCCTTCTTTACCTTTTCTTCTCTAGCATGAAACTCAGCTTGTTCCTCAGGGGATAGCTGCGATAGAAGTTCCGCTAAAAGTTCATGATTAGTAACATCATCATCAGGAGTACCGATAACGGGAGTCACCGAGGGCTCAGCTGCTGATTGTTCTGCTGCTAATTGATCTAAAGACGCAAAGAAATCATCAGGCACCGGTTCTTTCACTTCGGGCTCATTTGGGACTGCTACC
>JBKHVM010000010.1:0-7235 GCA_046570065.1 Bdellovibrionia bacterium | reverse complement strand
GATGGCTTTCCAGATAACTGCTCTGTTACTGCAATGAGCTGCTTAACAAGTTCCGCAGTATCCCAAGCAATGTCTTTTCCACTTTGCAAGTTTGCAACTCTAGTTTTAAGCTCATCGCCTGATTTTAATAGCAAAGTGATCACGTTAGGATTTACCAAATCTGGCTGCGACCTCAACAGATCCAAAAGATCCTCAACAACATGGGCAAACTTAGAAAGGTCACTTAAACCAACCGCTGCAGCTCCGCCCTTTACAGAGTGGGCAACACGAAATATCTGGGTGAGATATTCTTGCGGATTATCACCATTTTCTAAACCTAACATGCTCTCTTCGTAGCTTTCTAAAAGAAACGCCGACTCCGTGAGAAACTCGCTCTGTAACTCTGCAAAAAAAGCATTATCGCTCATATGAAGTATTCCTTATCCCGCATTTGTTATACCCTGATATCATTTACTCGTACTTGATCGGCCAAACCCTCAAAACTACTAACAGTAATAAGTCTAGCTTAGAGACAATCTGGACCTAAATAGGCTGTCTCAATCTGAGAACTGATTTGTAACAACACTCCTTTGTGAATTTTTCTTTGCAAAGGCAAAATCAACTAAAGCAAATTCCAATAATGCTCGATTAGTTAATCGGTAAGTAATCTGTCATTTCAGCAATGACCGTTTTTAGTCAGAAAGAAGGGGCAATTAAATGAGCGAGTTAAATAAAGCAAAACCAGGGCAGTACTTAACGTTCCAACTTATGAACGAGCAGTATGGGGTTGCCATAGAGACAGTTCGCGAAATAAATCAATACGGCGAAGTGACGCCAGTGCCTAGAACTCCTGATTATGTTAAAGGTGTGATGAATCTCCGCGGTAAGATCATTCCCGTAGTCAATTTAAGGATTAAGTTTGGTATGGATGCTCACGATATCACTCGTGACACTTGTATCATCGTCATCGACACGCAGATTGGGCAAATTGGCATGATTGTCGACTCAGTAAAAGAGGTTGTGGATTTGGTTGAAAGCCAGATTGAACCACCACCAATGTTGGGCAACGAGAAAACCATGTCTTTTGTTAGAGGAATGGGTAAGGTAGACAATAGAGTCGTGATTTTAGTAGATGTCGTTTCTGCTTTCAATCACGAGCAGATCAATGAAATGTCCAGCTTGTCAGAAAGTTCAGAGTCAGCAGCAGCCTAAATGTGGCTTCTGGTACTAACCGCTTAAATTCCTAGTCCCGTACTAATACCCACTGAAATCATACTCAGTGGGTTTCCATTTGCTGTCATGGTTGAATAACGAAGATCTGCATCAAATGCCCTATTGAACATCGAGAAACTATATGAGCCGCCAACCGCAACGCCTACCGCAGGGTAAATACTTGTAGTTCCGTTTAAGAAAAGCTGCTCTAATCCCACCAGCAAAGCCGCCCTCTGCTTGATTGCATTCTCCATGGAGTAGATATTTCGACCATTAGATGAAATAATTGCTTCCGACTGGTTTCTGCTGCTGCCAATAAAAGTGTAACGCATATTTCCTGATAGACCAGAATAGAAAAAAGCTCCTGCCTTACCCGTCATTTGAAATGCAAAGTTAACATTGGCAGCAAATGACCAAGCATCCGTGAAGCTATATTCTAAACCAAATCTAGGTCCAAAACCTGTAATACTAGCTGTCTCACTCGCGAGATTTGCAGTTTCAGCGCCAAAAATAAAGGAGGTTCTCCCAGCAGCTCTGCGATAATCAAGTCTCAATTCTTCATTTACTACAGTAGTATTTGCATGACTTTCAGTTGCAGCACTCAGGAAACCAAGAATCAAAAATAAAATAAATCTCATTTCTTTATTTTAAAGAAGGCTTATAAAGAGTGTCCAGAGCTAATAAGCTATCTGGACCTCTATGCAAGTATGAGATAATACTTCAAAATATACTACGCAGCCTTAGGAGTTGTTGCTTCGGAACTCTTCTTTTTATCAATGAGGACCTTAACGGCTTCGGCAGAAATTTCGCGCAGCCATTCAGAATTTCTATTGGGAGTGATCTGCTTTGCGTATTCTGACACCAACTCTCTCTTTTTCTCAGGCAAGCAATCCAGAATCTTTTCAAAAACAGACTGGGGTGCTGTCCACGCCTCGGCAAGCCCTTGGGCGGGTATCTTTGCCAGAATTTTTTCTCGATCTGACTTCTCTAAAAGTGCAAGCCACACCAAAGACGGTAGTTGCTTTTTCATATCGTCAGCTAAAATATCAGGGTTAGTAAGAAGATTTTCTTCATCTTCAATAGTTAACGAAGATATTTCTATCTGCATTGGCAAGTTCCGAGATACTGACTCTTTTGTTGGCCATTCTGGTTTGAATGTGGGGTCTTTAAATTTTGTCAATTCTACGCGTTCCTGTAACGAAACTGAAACCGACTGCTTTCGCATCAGAGACAATACACCCCAAGTTTTTGGTTGCTTTCGTAACATTTCTTTTAAATCTGAGTTTGAAATCATTAGGTTAGGAATTGGATTTAAATAAGCTCCATCTGTGTGGTAACGCTCCCACTTTGGAGTTAGTCTGCTAATATAAGAAGAATATGGATTTAACATTGGCCATTTCGTCAGAAGTTCTATTCTTCGCTGTGGCAAAAGTTTAGACCAAATCCATGCAGCATATGTATCCTTTTCGCACCAATAGCATTCAGCTAATAGCATAGCTAAACTTTCATTAGACATTTGCTTAAAGAACTCTTCTTCGATAGAGAAATCCTTTGGCGTACTTGAAATAATCTCATCCGCATTAGACGCTCCAGAAGAGGACTCAGAACCTGTTCCCTTTGTAGGATTTGGACTTGCCATTACTTGCGCTGCTGCACCAGCCCCAGAACCCTGAGCAATTTTGTCACCCAATTGGTTGAGCATTTGCCCATAAGCTTTTCTGTTAGGAACATTCAATAGATATTGCATAGCTCCCAAAGAGCCTACAAAAACTAATAGTCCAAAAGAGAGCCATAATAACATACGCTTTAATGCTGTCTGTATTGTACCCACCACTGACTCTGAAAGTGATGCGATTTTTTTCATAGACTCAGCTTGCGAATTCTCGCTCATTTTGCGATTCACAATAGCTGCTTTCATCGTGGGATCCATAGCAGAGATTGCAACTTTTGCTTTTTTTGAGGTAGCCAAAACAGCTTCTTCTACAATCTTCGAAACTGAATTAGGAAATGATTCCAGTGATGTGTAAACAGTGACATTGATTTTTTCAATATCGACTTCTTCAACAGTAGTGGATTCTTGTGTGGAAAACATACCCACAGCTGCCACTGGCACACCTACCAACTCTGTTTTACTATTCTTTAGATCAATTTTTGTAAGAACGATAGCATCAGGATCGACAGGTGCTATCAGGTTCTTAATTTTTGCTGTCATCTTATTTTCTAACTCAACAACAACATTTATTCCCTGAGCTGAACCCTCTGCCTGAACATTTTGATAGGAGAACAAAATGCTCAAAACAATAAATAATAATCTTAACGTTCTCACTTGATAGCCTCCTGGCGAAATCACCAAAGATAATGTCCTTGTTCCACGCGTGTGCTCTGCAACTCCCTGTGCATACATATGGCGCGGATCAAACTTAGCTTTGACTGCTTGCTGAAGAGCACGTGTCGCTCTTAAACTAGAAAGATCAAAGTTATTTGCTAAATAAAAGTTTTTTGACTTAGAGACCACAGACTCATCCGTGTGGCCCACAAATGTAATATTAATTTCATCATTAAATGGCTGCAGTGTAGTCAAGATCTCTTTCAATTTCTCAACTTGTTTTGCAGGAAGATCGATCTTTCCCGGTGGATAAATATTGTCATCAAAATAGATGAACAACTTTTGGTTTTTATCCATTTTTTCAACAAAAAATCCTTCAACTTCTGTGGCAACTTTGTCAATGCCTGCAGGTAAAGTCGAATGCGAAGCAATCGTTCGTTCCAACTGCTTACCAGATTTGCCACCAGCATCCTTGAGTTCTGTATTATTGGAAATTTGATCTATGATGGTCTCTTTTTTATTCTGATCCACAGAAAAGAAGATAACGAAGAAAGAGAGCAAAACCATCAAAAAGTCAGCATAAGAAACAGCCCACGAATGCCCATCATCATGGACTTCCGTTCCACCTTTCGTAGGATCTACGCGAACTTTTCTTTGCGGTTTAAGCAGCCCTTTCATTTAGCTCCTCTTTAATCAGCGCTGTTGGCTCCCCTTGGTTGATGAGTAACAACAATTCATACATGTTATCTAAAATTCTATGCTGATTAACTTGTTTAACGTGCAGGCGATCCGCTAGAGGAGAAATAAAAACGTTTGCTAGAATCAACCCAAAAAATGTTGCTGTCATTGCTACTGAGAGAGCTGAACCGATATTATTTCTGTTTGCATCAAGAGCAGAGAATAGACTGATCATACCCATGACCGTACCAGTCATTCCTAAAGTAGGTGGGTATTTTGCCAAGTTCTTTAGTGCTTGAACAGCATCGTGAGTCTTCGCCTCAATCTCTTTACGTTTTTGTGATAAAAGAACAATAAATAGATCTGGATCCACCCCTTGTGCCCAGAGATCTTGTGCATATGCGATTAAAGGATGTGCTGATTTTTTAGCTAGAACTCGTGATTGTGATATTTGAAGAATTTCTTCTTTGTACATAATGACAGTGTCTTCGTTCTTAAGCATTGATTTTAAATTTATCCACAATGACTTTAAAACGGCATTCGGCGTAGAGAAGACAAGAATTGCCGCCGTACCACCCATGACGATGATAATCGAGTGCATGACAAAATAGTTTTTGAGATCACCCTCAATTGAGAGAGCAAGAACAACAAATGTGGCTATAAAACCAAAAAATATATTATTCATTATTCACCAGCCTTATCATCAACAGAACCACCAATTTGCTTCAAAAATTCCTTGCCCTGTTCAAAGTTTGGATGCATTTCGAGAGCTTTATTGACTGCTTCTCTAGCAGCACCTCTCTTACCTTGAAGAAATAAAATACTGCCTCTTAAAAAATCTAAGAAGCCAACATTAGGATATTTTGTCTGTAACTCTTGCACCTGAATAAAGGCTGAGTCATATTTCTTCTTTTGAATGTCTCGTTGGATATTTTGAATTGCGATCATAATCTCTGAAGCTATTAAACTGACTTCAAGCTGACCATTTTTTGCTGCCGCTTCTTTAAAGGTTGGGGGATCCAATTTAACTTCTGATCCTTTTTCCTTTGCTGGAATTAACAATACTGGCATTCTTCCGCTCAGAGATAAAATCGAAGGACCATTAATCTTGATATTGTTCTCTTTGTCTTTTGTAAGTGGTGTTCTTTCTTGTGAAACTAAGCTCGTAATCTCGCCATCCATAGGGACGAGCAGCTTAACTTCTGCCACCTCAGCTACAGCATATGGAGCAAAACAGAAAAGTGTTAATAATAAAAACTTCTTAAAAATAAAAAATGCTGATTTTTCCATCAGCATCTTTATCGGTTTTTAACTGTATCATTTGAGTCTAGTTACCTGAAACAAACTCTAGTTCTAGACTAAGGATTTACTTGATTAAACTCTCGATGGTAGGCACTACTTGATCAATGTTTTTAACTTTTTGACCATTAATAATCAGTGTAGGTGTTTCAGCAATACCAATGTCTTGTGCTGACTTGATATCAACATCTAAAGCCTCACTAGTTGTTTTCTTAGATAGACACTCTTCTAATTCTTCTTTTGACAAGCCGGCACCTACTGCAATTTCATTTAAATTTTTGCCCTGCAATTGGCCGCTGAGGTTGCTTAAAGCATCGTACACTGGCCAAAACTTACCTTGCTCAAAAGCACAGATGCCTATTTTTGCACTCTCAAATGAACCTGGATTTGAAGCCACTGGAAAATGACGATAGACCCAATAGATATTCTTTCCAAATAATTTTTCAGCTTGAGCTAAAACCATGCGCACTCGGCTGCACATGCCATTAGCAAAGTCGCAAAAAACTTGAATTTTAACTTTTGCTGAAGTTTCGCCTTGTGACGGTGACTTACTAGTTCCCTTGACTTCAAAAAGAGCACTGCCAATTTTGTTTTTAACATTTAATGACTTTTTAAGTTCATCAACAGCTTGGAGTTTTTGCAGTCTTAATTTTTCATTCACTAAAAAGTCTCTGATTTTGGGTGCATCACTGGGTAGTATTTTATTAGCTAAAATATACTTCTTTATTTCCTCATCCGTCACATTGACTTCAACATTAAGACGATCTTGATGTTGTTCAATAAGCAACTTTTCTGCTTCTTGAAGATAAGAATTAAAGAGAGTTTCTCTAGCTTTTTCCAAGTGAGGAGTCATTCGTTCTTCAATATCTTTGGCTTTAATCTGGCCACCCGTGTATTCGAGTATAGTCATTTCAGATTGAAGTGGCTGTATGAGTTTTTGGCTGTTGTCTTGGTTTTCATTTTTTTTAGTACATGCACCTAAAACAACAAGACTTCCTAAGGCTAAAATAAAAATTTTATTCATCTTATGGTTCCCTCTACTATCGATCTTAGGTTACTTGAGCGGGAGAACCTTGTCTATTTTTTGACAGAAGCTAGACCATGGCCTAAAACTCTACGGGGATATCACCTGAAAAAGCTGCCGATCTAGAATAACCTCTTCACCATCAATAGTGACTTTTATAAAGGTAGGAGACCCTCGTTTATTCGCAGCATACTTAAAGTAGATACTATTGTTCTGCAAAACCTCTACTTCTGTGAAAGTCCCCTGACTAGTCCCCCCCACCATAGAGAGAAACACTCGAGAGTTAGTGCGAATTGCAGGATTATAATGGACATCTCGTAGTATTATAATTCCTTCTATTCTATTTCCTTCTACAATTACTCCGGACTCTACAAGGACATCTGAATTTTCAGCACTAGGAACGCCGCCAACAACCTGAGTTAGAATCTTGCTGCTAAGGACTTTACCATTAATTTTAGCATTGAATTTTATGGGTGTTCCCATTTTTTCTGCAGTAAATTGTATCGAGTAGTCACCTCTGCCATGATAAAGCACGGGACCAAAGTTGCCTGTAGACGTTCCTTCACTTATAAAAAAGCTTATATTGAGGCGATTGTCGAGGATGGGATAGCCTTCGCTGTCTCTTAAATAAAGATGAACAAACATGTGCTGGCCAGAACGCAATTGAGATCTTTCTGCTACAACCTCAGATTCTTTAAGCGAAATATCTGGCGCAAG
>JBKHVM010000009.1:0-51784 GCA_046570065.1 Bdellovibrionia bacterium | reverse complement strand
CCAACGAGGACTTGTATATTCGGGGAGCTGGGGGACTCCACTGGAGAGGGGCGCTGCTGTGGATTTATAAGGGGGGGGCTAGGCTCACTTTGGAGGCCTGAAATTTTTGAAGAGGTTGTCACAAAAAATTGGTGCTGGCCCTATTTTGTTTTGTGAGGGAGTTTTTTATGAAGGGTTTGTTTTTTGTGATGGTTTATTTAGCTTCTGGTTTGGTGTGGGCTCATGGTGAAAACAAACCTGGGCCTCATGGTGGTTATGTGCGCATGCCTGGAGCCTTTCATACGGAAGTGGTATTGGTTAATGCCAATCAGTTTAAGGTTTTTTTGTTGGATTTTGATTTTAAAAATCCTGTCGTTCAAAACTCTTCGGTAGCTGGAGTCTTTGAAGGAAATCTTACTGGAACAATTTCGTGCGCTGCTTCCGATAATTCGTTTATTTGCACTTTACCCACGGGAGCTCATTTTAAATCCGGTGAATTGAAACTCTCTGTAAAGCGCCAAGAACAAAAAGGAGAAGCTCGTTACAAGCTTCCCCTTTCGTTTAAACATCATTGATGTTTGTTATTTTATTCGTCGTCTAACTCATCGTCACCAACAGTGCCGAGGTTGTATTTTTCGACACGATAGCGCATTGATCTAAAGCTAATATGCAATAGTTTCGCAGCCTTCTTCTTTACCCCACCAGCTGCGTGAATCGCTTTGATCAATAACTCTTTTTCAATCTGACCAATAACTTTTTCGAGATCAACCCCGTCATCGCCAATTTCGATTTCATGAGAACTCGCAATCTTGCGACCACTTGTTGTGGCAACATAAGGTGGCAATGACTCTGGCAAAATTGTCGCTCCACTTTCAAGAGCCACGGTGCGCTCGATCAAATTCTCAAGCTCACGCACGTTACCTGGGTACTCGTATTTTTTAAGAATCTCTAATGCTTCTTGAGAAATACCACCAATATTTTTATTTAAACGTTCGTTGTATTTCTTTAAAAAATGCTGAGCCAAAAGAGGAATGTCATCTTTGCGATCTCTTAATGCTGGCGTCTTAATATTGATAACATTTAAGCGATAATACAAATCTTGACGGAAAGTTCCTTTAGCAACCATGTCCTCAAGATTTCTGTTTGTAGCAGCGATAATACGCACGTCCACTTTGGCGTCATCTGTAGCTCCCACTCGGCGAACCACGCGCTCTTGAATTGCACGAAGAAGTTTAACCTGAATTGTCAGTGGCAACTCACCCACTTCATCTAAAAACAATGTTCCGCCGTCAGCAACTTCAAACAAACCTGCTTTGTCTGCCACTGCTCCCGTGAATGATCCCTTTTTGTGACCAAACATTTCTGATTCCATTAGATTTTCAGGAATAGCACCGCAGTTAATGGTCACAAAAGGTCGGTCTTTTAGAGGTCCATTATAGTGAATAGCTTTAGCTACGACTTCTTTACCTGTACCTGATTCTCCTGTGATCAAAACATTTGTTGGTGTTTGACTAACTCTTCTGATCAACTCAAAAATTTGGTGCATGGCTTCGGAGTTACCAATAACATTCTGAAAAGAATATTCTTTGGTAAGTTCCTTTTTCAGAACTCTGTTTTCTACTTCAAGATTTTTTGAACGTAGTGCGTTCATGATGTTCAAACGAACTTCATCAATCTTAAATGGTTTAGTAATATAGTCGTATGCGCCCATCTTCATGGCTTCGACAGCATTTTCAGTTGTACCAAATGCTGTGATCATCATAAAAACCACATCTGGGAAATTATCTTTGACATGCTTTAAAAGCTCAATGCCTGTAACATGCGGCATTTGCAAATCGGAGATTATCATATCAAAGGTTTTTTTCGCGAGAAGATCTTTAGCTTTTTGGCCATCTTCTGCCAAAGTGATCTCATATCCTTCCTTCTTGAGCATAATCTCAAGAAATTCGCGGATACTTTCTTCATCATCGACAACTAAAATACGTGCTTTCATTAACGTCTCCCATTCGCACTCTATGCTTGATTAATTTTGCCCTAAAGGAAACTCTAAGACAAACTCAGTTCCTATTCCTAGCTCACTCTCGACGTTGAGCTGGACTTTATGCCCGTCCAAAATTTTATGTGTCACAGCCAAGCCCAAACCTGTTCCTTTAACTTTGGTGGTATGAAACGGTTCGAACATTCTTCGCTTTGTCTCCTCGCTCATGCCACATCCATTGTCTTTGAGTCTCAATACAATGGTCTTTCCATGCACAGCTAAACTCAACTTAAACTCTGGCGTGGTACTATCCTGCATGGCTTGAAAAGCATTTAAAATAATATTTAAAAATGCTTGTTTAAGTTTATCTGGCTTACCCCATATTGGAGCGTGTTCCGGCATATCAACTACAACTTTAATATCTGAACGCAAATTTTTATTAGAGCGGATATTGTCTATGACCTCTTGTAATACTGGCACCAAATTAATAATTTGCTGCGGAGGCTGCTCCGGACGCGAATACTCTAAAAACTCACCAATGAGATTGTTCAGTCGATCAATCTCTCGCAAAATGATCTTCATCAATTTTTTATCATCTTCATTTTGTGTTGTCTGAGATAACAGCTCGATACTGCCACTGATACCAGCTAAAGGGTTGCGAATTTCATGTGCTATTCCTGCTGCTAGCCCACCAACGGCTGCCAACTTTTCACTTTGCTTGAGATTGTTCTCCAACTGCTTGATCAGAGTTAGGTCTTCAATCAAACGAAGCTCCACTTCTTGCTCAAGAACCGGCGAAAAGAACTGTGAGTTCAACACTCCAAAAGTCTTTCTCTCATCTCCTCGCACAACAGTGATTTCACTTCTGCCCTTACTGACTTCTGGTGATTTAAATAGTTCCGGATACAGAGTTGGAATCTGTTTTTCCTGTTCGGGCTGAACCTTTAAAATATCTAAAAGTTTAGGATTGATTTGCAGAACTTGCCCCTGCTCATCTCGCGACACGACTCCAAGTGGAAGATTTTCGATCAGAGCTGAGTTAAAGTCTTTCTGCTCTTGCAGAGACAAACCTGTCTCTTTCAGTTCTGTTCCCACAGTGTTAACTTGCTCAGACAGAAATCCTGCAATGTAAGCCACTACAAAAAATGCAATATTATTCAGCGCCAGCATGAACACCAATTGCAGTGGTTTCATTTCTGGTGAGAACACAGTTGCAATAGCAAAAGAAGCACTGGTGACAAAAGCAACTAGGAGAGAGCCTCGAATGTGAAAGTAAAGGCCTGCAATCAAAATATTTACTAATTGCAAAAACAAAAATAGAGATTGATTGAGACCAGAGAAGTGAATCAAAGCTGAGAGCAAGATAGAATCTAAGACGAAGCCTGCAAAATAGACTTTTGAAAATCGATGTAATTTTTCAGAAATACTAAGCCAACAGATCTGGGTTAAGAAACCCAAGATCAATAAACTGTAGAATGGGAATAATAGACCCCAGTTAATAAATAACGGTTGAGTGACATAGATACCGATACTTACCAGTAGAATTAAAAAATACATTCCAGCCCGAGCTGCCTGCAATAATGCATGGGTGCTCGGTCTGTTTTCAATGAGAAAACCCAATTGTAAAAATTGAGATGGGGATGATTTCATTAGTTGATAACATCTCCCATACCAAAGATTGGAAGGTACATTGCAATAACCAAGAAAGCGATAATGCCACCAAGTACCACCATCAAAAGTGGCTCCACAAGTGAAGTCATTGCCTTAACTGCTGTTTCAACCTCATCTTCATAGAAGTCTGCAATCTTACCTAGCATAATGTCTAAAGTTCCAGACTGCTCCCCGATAGAAATCATTTGCACAACCATGTCTGGAAATGCTTTTTCTTTGGAAAGTGGAAAGGCGAAAGGCTTACCTTGTGTCACCGCAGCTTTACAATTATTTAAAGCCGTTTCGATGACGTTATTGCCCGCCGTTTTTGCAGAAATCTCAATGGCTTCAATTAAACCTACCCCTGAACTCAAAAGAGTTGAGAGAGTGCGAGTCAAACGGGCAATAGCAGTTTTGAGAATCACTTCTCCAACAACAGGAATACGCAGTAAAAAACGATCCAGAGTGTCTTTCCCCGCTGGAGTTTTGGCCCAGTTCATAAACAGAATTGGGGTACCGATAATGGCTCCTAAATAAACATACCACTGATTGATAATCGATTGACTGATGCCAACAACAAATAAAGTGAGTGCCGGTGGCTCTGATCCCGTACTGCCATAAAACTCTTGAAACTTTGGAATGATAAATACCAAAATACCTGTGATAACGATCATCGCCACGACGATAATAACAGCTGGATAAACCAAAGCACCCTTTACTTGGCCTTTGATTTTTTCGGATTTTTCCATATAAGTAGCCAGACGTAAAAGAATGCTATCTAAAATACCCGCTTCTTCTCCGGCTTGAATCATATTCACATACAATTTATCAAATACAGCTGGAGAAGTGGCCATCGCATCTGCGAGTCTTTTACCTGCTTCGATCTGAGCTTTTACACTTGCTGCAGCATCTTTTAATAAACCTGAACGCAAACCTTCACTGAGAATCTTTAATGAATCCACTACGGGAATACCCGCGTTAATCAAAGTTGCAAACTGCCTCGTGAAAACCTGCAAATCCTTAGTGCTCACGGTTGGCGCAAAAAGCCCCATATCAGAACCCACACGTGCGTTGGGTCCCTTGGAAATTTGGATACGAACCGGAATTAATTGTTTGGCACGGATACGCACAACAGCTTCTTGTGGACTTGTTGCCTCGATCTCCCCATTTACAATCTGACCACTTAAACTTTTTGCTTGATAGGCAAACTTGGCCATTTTTTACACTCCAAGCTTTTTAAGCTGTTGATCTAACAACTCAGGTTCTCTTGATGTTTCAAAAGCTGTCTTAACGTCAATTTTACGTCGCACTAAAAGTTGCAATAAGGATTGATTTAAAGTTTGAACACCAGAAGTTTCAGCACTACCACGCAAAAGTGCCTCGATAGATTTCATATCTTCATTTGCTAAATACTGTTTGATATGAGGCTTAAGCAACATAAATTCAAATGCACTGAACATTTCTTGTTGAGCAGTTAAGCCACAACTTTGCCCCACTATTGATTGCAAACAGTCTGCCAAACGGGGAGCCCCTTGTGCTTTATATTTTTCATTGAGCACAGAAAAAGCTCTTCTTAGATAGGACATTATTGAAAACGACTGCACGGAAAGAATGACACTTTTACCTGATTCTGCTAACTGAAGTGCCGTCAACAAAACATGATCATTCGTGATACCATTAATCACCACAACATCCGCAGATTTGTAGAGTTCTTCATTCAAAAGATCTTTATGACTACGAACTTGTTGGTAAATAATTAACGATTTTTTTTCTTTTAACTGGGGAATGGGCCCAGCGCTGAGGACCAAGATAACTTTTGCTTTTTCTTCGTTAATTTTTGCGATAACCGAAGAAAGAGTGGATGTCGAAACTGTCGGTGAATTTGACAAAAACAGGTGAAGACCATTTTGATTGAGGGCAGACTCTTGAATTGCAAAAGGTGCCACTAATTCACTGCTAGAATTTAAATCTCCAGCAAAATTTAATAACAATCTCAGCGTATTGTCAGTTTGAAAAAAGCTAAAACCAACACGCTGCTGACCTACTAAACTTTCCCCATTTGCCACACCGAGAGTTTCCAGCTGAGCACTCTGCTGTGGATTCAACAGAGTTTGCGTCAACACATTCCAATCAGAAATTAAAACAGGTTTTTCACGTAAATTTGTCCACTCCCCTAAAATACGAGCTTTGGGAAGAGAACCTACGACAAAGAGAGCTTCGGTGGCCTTTTGTGTTTTAGCTTGTAGAATCATCTCGGTCATGCTCATTTACACATCCTTCACTGAAGAGTTCAGCACTTCTTCAATTGTCGTAATTCCGCGTTTTAATTTTAACAAAGCAGAACGGCGCAATGTCCTCATACCCTGCTCACGAGCCAAAAATCGCAATTGACCAGTTGTAGCCCCTTTGAGAATTGCTTCTTTCATTTTTTCAGTCATTGCCATCAATTCAAAAATAGCAGTTCGCCCTTTGATTCCAGTGTTGTTACAGTTGGCACAGCCTCTACCTTTAAATAGAGTGTAATCTTGAGTCTCAGCTGGAGGTACACCTAGGTTAATCAGTGTTTGAGCTGGAACCTCAATAGGCATTTTGCAGGACTCACAAATTCTCCCAACAAGTCGCTGTGCTACAATCAAATTTACTGTCGAAGTGATCAAATATGAAGCCACTCCCATTTCAGTAAGACGAATCACTGTAGCTGGCGCATCGTTGGTGTGCAGAGTGGATACAACCAAGTGGCCCGTAGATGCTGCCTTAAATGCAATCTCTGCGGTTTCATAGTCACGAATCTCCCCCACCAAGACAATATCAGGATCTTGACGTAAAAAGGAACGTAAGGCTGCCGCAAAGTTTAGGTCTATGTCAGGATTCATCTGAACCTGATTGATACCCTCTAAGTTAAATTCCACTGGATCCTCTGCCGTTGAAATATTCACATCGGGCTGATTGAGATCCCAGAGCGCTGAGTAGATAGTGTTGGTTTTACCAGATCCAGTTGGACCTGTGATCAACACCATTCCTTGAGGCAAATGAATACATGATTTAAATAATTTTAAGTCATCTTCTTCAAAACCTAACTTAGTCATGTCGAGCTGCAAGTTTGACTTATCGAGAAGACGCAACACCACTTTTTCGCCCCAGAGAGTAGGCAGTATGGACACACGAAAATCCATCTCTTTACCCTTTGCAGTGCGAACTTTCAGACGCCCATCTTGAGGGCGACGTTTTTCTGCAATATCTAGCTTAGACATGATCTTGATACGAGAAGAAATTGCAGAGGCCATATTGTGTGGAGGTGACGCCACTTCAATAAGATTACCATCCATACGAAAACGCACTCGATACTTTCTTTCATAAGGTTCAAAGTGAATATCAGAAGCCTTTTTCTTCATGGCATCAAATAGAATTGAGTTCACGAACTTAACAATCGGCGCATCCTCGATACCGCCTTCTTGATCGATGACTTCAGCTGTTGTATTCGCAACACTCAGCTCTTCTTCTTCGCTATTTGACATTGCAGCAAAAGATTTGATGGAACCACCGTAATATTTGTCAATTGCTTGCAAGACCGCCGTCTCAGTCGCGACCACTGGCTGAATAGTCTTAAACTTTGTGATATATTTCAGATCCTCACGGATCATGATATTACTCGGGTCCGAGAACGCAACCACGAGTGTGTTGCCTGCTTTCTGCAGAGGCACCAACATGAATTTTTCGCAAGTGTCTCGCGGCACTAAAGTAATCACAGTTGGATCAATTTCAAAAGTATTTAACTCAACCCCAGGGCAAGCATAGGCTTTTTCTAATGCACGTAGAATTTGATTTTCTTTAAGATAGTTGAGCTTAATTAAGATGCTCGTTAACCTGTCGCCACTTTTCTTTTGTTCTTCGAGGGCAAAAGCAAGTTGGTCCGGCTTAATAAGACCTTGTTTAACGAGTATATCTGCTAACTTAGTTGACATAAATAGTCTCCCAGTTAGCAGTCTATATGAAGGTGCCGTTTTTTGTAACTAGACAGTGGTTGAGTTTTATTCTTAGACCTAAGTAGGGGCTAAACAGATGGCTCTTCTTTTAAAAAAGCAAAAACTAATTCAACTAGTGCATCAACAACGTCTTGCCTCTCTAAAGAAATCAAACCAGCTTCATCTGCTTCTTTACGTAGCAAACTTTCTTCTCTATTCGCAGAAAGATCGACAACTAAACTCTGTGCTCTTAAAAAATTAAAATAGGCCAAGTCACTGTCAGTTTTTAGATCTATCGTATTGATTAATAAGCTCCCTGGATTTGAATTCGACGTAAAGGCATCAGCGTCGATAATACGAATTTGCAAAGAAAAAAAGGAGCGATTTAATTGTTTTTTCCAAATTTCGGCCTGAGCTCGATGGTGGGTAATTATATTGATTTCACTAAAGCCGATGGCAGCGCAAACGGCAGAAGCAATGACTCCCGTCCAAGTATCAACAACAATGTAAGCGGCAAAACGAATATCAAGAGACTCCCCTGATTTCACCAAACACTTATGTAAAGCCTCAAATGCAAAAACATCTGGGATGTAATGATCCCCTTGTTTTTTAATAACATCAAAACAAGAAAGTAAGCCAGCCTGCGTGCTTTGTACGGGATAATCTGGGAGGTGTTCGGCACCAAAATTGGCATCACAAAGTAGCAAATCAAAATCTGTTGGAATACTCTCAACACTAAACTCTTGAACTTGCAGATCAAAATTGGCCTCATCACATTTTCTTTTTAAAAGCGAAGCTATCTCCTGTGCATAAGTTCCGCTCAATGCTGCGACAGTTTTCACTTTTTAGCTCCAGCAAAATAATTTCTTGCCTCTATCAAATCCAACTGTATTTGCTGCTTTAGTTCTTCAATACCCGAAAATTTTCGTTCGTCTCGCCAAAATTTTAATAATGATACAGCGATGGGTTGGTCATAGATTTGTTCTGAAAAATCAAAAATATGTGTTTCAATCTTAAGATTGGTCGTATCTGAAACGGTGGGGTTCATACCAATATTGGTGATAGAAGGCTTAGCTACTCCCTGAATCCAAGCTAAGGTAAAATAAACTCCGAGACGAGGTACAAATTCAATATCAGGTGTTATATTAGCAGTGGGTACACCGATAGTTCGACCTCGCTGAAATCCCTTCTCTACTGTCCCACGCAAATAGAAATCTCGCCCCAAACAAGCCTTAACTTCACTGAGCTCTCCAGCTTTGAGTGCCTGGCGAATTCGCGAAGAAGAAACGGGCGCTCCTCTTAATTTAAATGGAGGTATAATTATCAGTTTGATGCCATTTTCGGAGCAATGACGTTCTAAAAAATCGAGATTACCAGTGCGCTGACTGCCAAAGGAAAAGTCATGACCTACCACTATAGTTTTTGGACGTAAATACTTGATCAAGTAATCTTTAAAAAAATCCTCAGCACTGAGTTGTGAAAATTCTTTGCTAAACTTTTGAATAATACAAAAATCCACACCCAACTTTTCCATTTGCTCTTGTTGATCTTGAAAATCAAAAAGGCGTTCAGTTTTTCTTTGGGGATAAAGTACTTTTACAGGGTGAGGATTAAAGGTGATCACCACGCTGGGAACCTTAAAAAAAGCAGCCTCATTTACCAGACATTTCAACAACTCTTGATGCCCCAAATGGACCCCATCGTAATTGCCAATAGTGAGTACGGTTCCTGTAAATGGAGGTAAATTTTCGTTAAAACCATGTAGGATCTGCATAGTGCCTAATATAGCCCACTTTAAGCCACACTAAAAGCCTTTTAATTCTTGAAATTCCTAGACTTTTTGGTATGTTGCGATGCGTGTCGAGCGATAGATTTGTCAGATTCAACAGCTTTTTCCTCTGGGCCTACCGTGCCTTTTTTAAGCACAGAGGATTGGTTTTGCGCATGCTCTTATGCTGGTCTATCGGTTTGTTGGCACTCTCATCAGATGAAATTGCAAAATTTGACAAGCGCTTTTACTTCCGAGGAAATCAACAGGCCTCCCCCGAAGTGATTCTCATCACTTTAGTCAAAAGTGAAATGACAGGCGTTTACAGCCAAAGAACCAACTACCAAGGTGACTATGACTTAATCACTGACTACACCGATAGCTTCTTTTGGAACGAAGAGATCTGGACAAAACTTCTCAGCCAACTTTTAGCCATGAACCCTAAAGCAATTGGGGTGAGTCTCTATTTTGGTGATAACCTTGGTGCGTTTAAGGTATCGCCGGAAAAGTTAGCTTTATTTCAAAATCCAAAAATATTTTGGTCGACAAGTTCTAATCATCTTGAGGACACTCTCCTCCCCGCCTTCGCCAATCGCGAGCAGACAAACATTGCAACCAGTGAAATTAGACGAGATGACGACGGAGTCGTGAGAAGAGTTTTTCCGCCCTCCAGAGACCAATTGCATTTAGCCGAAGCTATAACTGGCAAACGCTTTCCAAAGACTACTTCTGGATTGCACATTAACTATCGGGGCAGCATGGAGGTATTTACTCACTACTCCTCTAGTGAGATTCTCTATGACGATCTTTCACCAGAGTTGTTTAAGGATAAAATCATCATTATCGGCGCAGAAACTTCGACAGGTCCCCTCTACCAGACTCCATTCGGAGAATTGAACCGTGCCGAAATCATCACACACATTGCAGACAACCTCACTGAATCGCGTTGGATCGAACGCCTTCCCTACTCAGTCTATGCGGCCTTGTTTGTATTATTAACTTTACTGGCAGTTTTCTTCATCTTAACTTACCCACAGACAGTCGCCCTTGCCTTTTTAGTGTGGTTAGCAGCTGTAGTTGCTGCGTTTTCTGCCTGGAGTTTTGATACATTTAACCTTTGGATCCCAGCCTTTTCGCCATCTATCCTCTTCTTGGCTACTTGGGTCGTTTTTGTTGGCTATCAAGCAACACGTATTGAACGGCAGCACCATCGCCTTCAACAAGAACAGCAAGCGCTGCAAGAGTTAGAACAACTCAAAAATAATTTTGTGAGTTTAATTTCCCATGACCTCAAAACTCCAATTGCTAAAATTCAAGCCATTGTTGACAGATTGTCTCGGACGCAACAACAACCTGAAATACAAACTGACTTAATATCACTTCGTCTTTCTTCCGAAGAACTTAATAAATATATCCAATCTGTTTTAAATCTTTTGCGAGTTGAAAGCCGAGATTTTCGTCTCCATAAAGAAGTTGCTGATATCAACGAGGTCATAGAACTTGCTACTCAGCAAGTTTCGCCTCTTGCTCAAGAAAAGAATATTACTATTGAACAAAATCTAGAGCCAATGTTTTCTCTTGAGTTTGATATTACCCTCATCAAAGAGGTTATTCTCAACGTCGTTGAGAATGCTATTAAATACACGCCTGCAAACGGACGAGTGCAAATCACATCTTACGAAGAAGAACCTTGGGTTTATGTTGAAATTTCAGATAATGGCGAGGGCATACGCAGCGAAGATCTCGATAAAATCTGGGGCAAATTCACTCGTGGTTCAGATCAAGATTTAAAAACTAAAGGTACAGGATTAGGTCTCTACTTAGTTAAATATTTTATTGAACTTCATGGAGGCACAGTGAGCCTGCAAAGTGAGGTCGGAAAAGGAACCAAAGTTTCTTTCAGACTGCCCATTGAAAACGAAGAAAGCACTCTCGATTCACAAAATACGAAGGAGCCAGGTCATGTCTAATTTTACACTCAGAACTCTCATTGTAGACGATGAAGCTGAACTAAGAAAATCCGTTATTAGCATTTTGCAAAATGCCATGCCAGAAATAACTTTTGATATCGAAGAAGCCAGTACTGGCAAAGAAGCCTTAACAAAAGTGCAATCTCAAAGCTGGGACATGGTCCTTATGGACGTAAAAATGCCAGAGATGAACGGTCTTGAGGCTCTTGCCGCAATCAAGGAACATGATCCGCGAACATTTGTTGTACTAATGACGGCTCATTCAAATCTCAATGATGCAGTGACAGCTATTCGCGATGGCGCTTATGACTACGTTGAGAAGCCGGTACAAACACAGCGCCTCACGCAAATTGTTCGCAAAGCTATCGAAGCTCGCGAATTGGTTTCTAGTTTGGCTATTTCCAATCCAATTTTTGATGATGACGTCGAAAGTGAATTTGTTGGTAGTTCACAAAAAATGAAAGAAGTTTTCAACCTCATCTACCGCCTCTGCAAAGTGGACACTACTGTTCTGATTCGTGGTGAAAATGGGACTGGCAAAGAACTCGTGGCTCGTGCCATTCACTTTAACTCTGCTCGCAAAGACGGCTCCTTTATTGCAATAAACTGCGGCGCTATTCCAGAAAACTTGATGGAGTCAGAGCTCTTTGGACATGAAAAAGGTGCTTTTACCGGTGCCATAGAAAGAAAGATTGGAAAGTTTCAGTTGGCAAATAATGGAACCCTCTTCCTAGATGAAATTGGAGAACTCAAACCTGAGATGCAGGTTAAACTTTTAAGAGTTTTACAAGAAAGAAAATTTACTCCAGTTGGTAGCAATCGCGAAGTTAAAACTACTGCTAGAATAATCGCTGCGACTAATCGCAATCTCGAAAAAATGATGGAAGACAACACCTTTAGGGAGGATCTTTTCTACCGACTTAATGTCATGCCAATTTTCTTGCCACCTTTGCGTGAACGCTTGGATGATCTTAAAGGTCTTTGCCTACACTTTATCAAAAAGTTCTCAGATCAGCATGCTCGCCAAATCACAGGTATTACAGACGAAGCTCTCGAAAAAATGAAAGGCTATAAATGGCCTGGTAATATTCGAGAACTCGAAAATGTTATTGAACGAGCTTTTATTGTCGAAAACTCAAATCAAATCAGCAGCGAATCTCTGCCTCCTCATTTCTTGGGCCGCAGTGAAATGCCAACAAGCGAAGCTGCTAAAACAAAAAATGAAAGTGAAGTTTCTTATTCAGGACCCTTGGATTTTGATGCTTTTAAAGAAGAGATGGAAAAAGAGTTTATTATTTCGGCTTTAAAGGCAAATAAAGGCAAGATCAATCAAACTGTAGCCCAAGCGAATATTCCAAAAAACACTTTGCTCAGAAAGATTCGCAAGTACAATATTAACGTTAAAGACTACACAGAAGAGTGATGGTGTATCGCCGCAACAACAGTTTGTGGTGATATACTTTTCATACACTCATGGGTTCCAAGAGGGCATTTATGATGGCCATGCTTACCACATGGCCGACATTTTAAATCAGCTCTTTCGATGACCTGCACCTGCTTCCCCCATGGGCGATATCCTAAATCTAAAACAGTAGGACCAAAAATAGAGACGATTGGCAAATCCACACTAGCAGCTAAATGCATAGAGGCGCTGTCATTCCCTAGAGCTAAATAGCAATGAGCTAAAATTTGAGCTGACTCTAAAACTTTGGTCTTTCCACAAATATTTTGAATTCGAGAATCAGCACTCGCGACTTCTGCACAGAGTTCTTCTTCCCCGGGCCCCCCCATTACCAAGACATTAAAATTTTCATTTAATAAATCTTTTGCAACAGCTTTAAAACCCTCTGTCGTCCACCGCTTCGTAGCCCAAACGCTTCCAGGAAATATCGCCACGGTTTTCTTTAAATTAGGCTTTGTTATAAAAAGCCTTTCTAATAATTCTTGCGGCTCTTGAGCAAATAATAAATGTTCGCGGACACTCATACTTGCCCACTGAGGTGGGTTCGACAAATAACCCGAATCTGAGCGAGCATTTCCTTCATTGAGTTTTTGATAACTTTGAATCTCGCGCGTGAGAGAGTCAGAAAAAGGCTGTAACAAACTCAACTGACGAATTGCATCTGGTAAATCCAACTGCCTTTTGACTCTTGTGGAATACATTAAGAAATTATGAAAGTTCTTGAATGAGACTTTTTGTTGGGCATGAATTCTGGCAACAAAAAGAGAAGTCCTCAAAGATTGGTGAGGAGAAATCACATGTTGAATTTGAAATTCCTGAAGTTCACGTAAAGCTTGTTTATAGGACTCATTATCACCTTTTTTAATCTCAATAGCTTTGTCTATAAGACCTAATTTGACAAAGTATTCACCAAAGCCTTTACGGCAGACAAGCAATAGCTGCTGCTCCGGCCAAAGTTTTCTAACATTTTTTAGTAAAGGTATACTGAGGAGAAGATCACCCAAGAACGCGGTCTGGACTATGAGATTGGCTGAGTTCATTTATTCCTCGGTTTAATGCAGATAACCATTCTTCAACAGGCAGTAAATCGTAGCACATCGTATCTTTTTGACAAGATCTCTTCCAGCAAGGAGCACAGGATACAGGAGAGAGCAAAGCTTGACCTCGCCCATAAAAATGAATCTCATGCGCACAGGTTGGACCAAACCAAGCAATCACATGCTTTTTTTGACTGATGGCCATATGCATACCCAAACTATCTCCAGTAAGAACAATGTCACAGGCAGCCACTGAAACAAGGCCATCTCTGAGTCCCGCTTGTGTGGCGCTGACAATTACGTCCAATTCTTGCGCGATAGAGTTATTTCTTTCACTATCCTCAGGTCCACCGAGCAATACGATACTCACGGCATTTCCCCACCGTGCTTTTATCTCTCGGATTAACTGGCGGTGATATTCTATTGTCAGTTTTTTATAAGGAATAACATGGCTACAGCCTGTATTTATACCAACAATCCATTGTGATGGTGTCTCTCGCCATAAATTTCGACGCTGTTGTGCCTCGTAACTTTCTTGCAAAGAAAGTGGAAGATCATAATCTTGGTAGCAAAAGCTACCAAGTTCAAGGGCCTCATACATTAGTTGCACTTCTGATTTTGTATTTACAAAAAACTTTTTGTGATTAGAAAGTCCGAGGCTCCATAGTTCTTCGGCCGCAGAAGTCGCGGGTATGATTGCCCCATTTTGACTTTTAAATCCAAACCATTGATCACTCTTAAGATCACTAGCAAGACCAACTGCTTGAAGACTTTTATCGACCACGAAGATCGCTTCAAAAGAAATTGCTTTTAAACTCACATAATCTTGCCATTCAGATGTTACTACTTGATGAATATCAGGATGCCCCTGCAACAAAAAATGAGCTGGCTTATCCGTGAGCCAATAGATGCGATGTTGAGGATATTTTCTTTTGATACCAGACAAGAGAGCCGTGCTCCTGACCACCGCACCAAGAGCCCCCAAATGCACAATTAAGACTGAGCCTTTATTTTCACTAAAGTGCTGACAAGAGTGCTCGCAAAGCAAAGCCTTACCGCAGGGTTTGTAGCCATTAAAATACCGACAATTTATTGCTGGTGCCATGCTAGTAGCATAACAAATTTATGGATATCCCGGCTTAATATCGATAACTTCCGAGACCAAAGTACCTATCTTGATCTTAGATTCTATACGAAGGACGTACTTACGGTCATCGTCAGAGAGCCAGATGAAAATGTCACCAACTGGTTTAAAAATCCCCTGCAATGTAAACTCAGGCTTTACAACAATTGCATTAAACTGACCAACTTTAGTTTTTAGTTTTTCACGACGAATAACCTTACCTTTAAAAACTAAATTCTCTTTATCGTGAGAAACCACGAAGGAATATTCTTTGCCATCACGCCATGCAAAGTTTCTCATGTAAAAAATGGCGGAGAAAACATTCTGAGAAAACGGAAGAATATCCCATTCCATTTTTTTATTCTCTTCGCCTTTTTGTTTGGTAATTTTCTTTTCCCACAGAGTTCCTTTTAGCGTCGAAAAGTTAAAAACATTTCTCACTTCACGGACTTGGCTCGATTCTTTGACGGATAAAGAATAGGTTCGCGGTACCATGTCGTAATAGTCAACGTGAGTGACCGCACGATCTTCTACAGAATAGACAGCACTAAACATGGAGCTCGTTTCAATTTCAGTAGCAAAAGTGTAAGATCTCCGACCGTTCACTTGCGCGAAGGGCTCTACTTTAAGCTTTAACTCGCCCGCAGAAACTTTAAAGTAATGGACATCATGAGTGATAACTTCTCCCACGCGAAATGGGTCTACAACAGGACGTCTGCCGTCAAAACCTTCGTCGTCTTCAAGTTCTGGCTGGCGTCGCATAGGCTTGGTCGCAGCAGCCTCTGCTTTGCTTGCAACTTCTGATTTCTTTTCCGCCCCTTTTTTTGAAGATGGAACTTTACCATCAACCTTGCCGACTTCTTTAGTGCGCACTAAAGTTGTTGTATTATTTTTAGCAGGAGACTTAGTTTCGGGAGCTTTTTTGGCTGTGGGCACTTCTTCTTTTTTTGTTGCAGGAGCAGAATCTTTACCCGCAATTGGAGTGTCATGGGGGGGCGTTAGGACTTGTTGTGCTGAAGTTACAGGCTCTTCGCTTACGATCTCAACAGCTCTTTCAAACTCGACATTTTTTTGAATTTCTTGTCGTTTGTTCTCTGAAACTTTGATGGTAGAACCGCAGCTGCTGAGATAAAGAGCTGCGATCATAAGAGCAGAAGTGATTTTTAATCTTCGATAAATTTCCATCTTCGGTGCACCCACATCCATTGTTCAGGATGACGACGCACACATGCTTCGATTTCATCTGTAAATCTTTGCGTCATCAACTTAGTTGTCTGATTTTTATCATCAGATATTAATGAGGATGTGTCTACCTCTGGAAGAAAAACAATATGAATTTTACCGTCTTCTCCCTCATAGGGATAGACTGGAACCACCGGCGCCTGAGTTTTTTGAACAAACAGAGCTAGACCATAGGCTGTGCCAGTTCGCTTGCCAAAAAAAGTTGTCGGTATTCCATAGGGGGGCCCCATGTATTGATCCAGCACAAAAACAACTGCAGCTTTTTTCTTAAGAGCTTTTAAAATTTCAAAGGCATTGTTGGGACCATGAGCATCTATATAATTAACTCCATGATAACCACGAATTGCAAACCACATGTTATTCAATAACTTATTTTTAAAGACCTTTGTAATTAGATACAGCTCACTGAGCTCACTAGCTATAGCATTGGCAGCAGCATCAGCATTGCCAAGATGCATACTCAATAGAAACACACCTTTATTTTTTTGTTGAGCCGCTCGTAGATTCTCGACCCCTTCCCAAACAATATTCCTTTTGCGCCACTCTTGATCCATACCCGGCACTGCAAAAAATTCTGTAAAATTGTATGCAAGATTGTATATGCTTCTTCTAGCTATAAGGTTGCGGTCGCCTTGAGACTTTTCAGGAAAAGCAATTTTAAGGTTTTCTAAAACAATTTGCTTACGCAGTCGCAAAAGATCAAACCACAAAAATCCAATAAGAATACCAGGAGCTCTCACCACATAGCGAGGCAAATGCCCCAGCAATTTACCCCATTTAATCATGAGCCAAGTTACGAATGATCGCATCTAACTCCTCAACGCCTGAACGCGCCTTAAAATCTAAAGGCGCTATTAAGAATTCAAACTTCAACTCTTTGAAGTTTCCGACTTTCACTGCATCCTTTTCGGTCATTAAAACTTTAACTCCGTGTTGATGAGCTTTATCAAATACTTCCTGTAACTCTTGCATACTATACTGGTGATGATCTCTAAAGACACTGTGCCCCTTGATGGCATACTTTTGTGCCATCATCTTTTCAAAAACACGAGGCCGAGCAATGGCACTCAACAACCATACTTCTTCTTTCTGCAAATCAGCTCTTTGATGAGTCAAAAAATTTTCATTTAAAATGTCGCTAACTTCGTAATCAGCAACCATTACTGGTTTCCCTTGAGGAAGTTGCGCCATCAAATGGTCCAACTTCTGTGGCTCTACCAGATTAGCTTTAGTAATAACTATAAATTGTGCCCTTGAAATCTCAGTCCATGGCTCCCGCGCACGCCCTAATGGCAAAGGCCGATAGCTACCAAAATCTTCGGTGGCATCCAGAAGCACAATATCTAAATTGCGATGCAATTTGCGGTGCTGAAACCCATCGTCGACAATAATAAAGTCATAACTTTGCGGGAGTGATGAGATGTACTCTGCAATTTCAGACTTAGATTGCCCCACAAAAAAATCAACTTGTGGATTCTTTTGCGCTAGCAAAAACGGCTCATCTCCGTAGTACCGAGCCCCATATGCATGCGCTCGATCTACTTTTTCGGGACTTTGCACTTGCCCCTTATAGGCCCGAGAGATCACAGCAACTGAAAACTGTTGATTCTTCAGTCGTTGAATTAAAAAATGTGTAAAAGGAGTTTTGCCAGTACCACCAACAGTGAGATTGCCCACGCTGATCACTGGTTGCTTCATTTTTACTTGAGTAAAATAGTTGTGATCATAGAGATAGTTCTTTATCCCAGCAGCTCCAGCGTACAATTTTGCTAAAGTACCTAACCACAACTCAGACATCACTACCTGCTTAAATATTTCTGAATTTCAGCAACCACTCGACGTGTGGCTCCCTTTTCTCCAAGAAATTTGTGTAACTCTTTAAGATCAGCAACAACTTGTTCACGGTAAGCAGGCTCCAAAATATAACGTTCTAAAAGGTCTGCCAAATCTTGCGGGTTTGCTCCCCCTTGCCATCTCTCAGGGACAACCTCTTTATTGTGAATTAAATTAACGATTCCAAAAAAATTAACTCCTCTAACAAATAATTTAGCAATAACACCAGTCAACCACTTGAGTTTATACATAATGACCATTGGCTTATGCATGAGTCCAACTTGTAGAGTTGCAGTGCCACTCGCTGCAAGAATGATATCTGTGAGGTGAATCATCTTAAAAGGTTCATCTTTTAGCATCATATATGGCAAATGAAAATCTTCGAGTTGCTCTCGCAGTTGTTCTTTAGAAAAGGTTGGAGCCACTAAGAACAATATTTTTAGATTGTCATATTTTTTAGCAAGAATTCGCGCCGTATCTAATTGGGTTTGTAAGTTAAGTTTGAGCTCTGACTTACGACTCCCCGGCATCAAGCCAAGTACGATTTCTTGGTCGCTAATTCCACACTGGTTGCGATGAATACGACGGTATTCAGGATCAAAAAATTTGTCATCCAGTTCATCTAATAACGGATGTCCAACAAACTCATGAGGCACCTGATGTTTTTGATAGAATGGAACTTCAAATGGAAATAATAATAAAACTTTGTCACATACTTCTTTGATCTTAAAAATTCTCTTCTGTCGCCATGCCCAAACTTGTGGACTGATGTAATAAACTACTGGGATCCCCAAAGCTTTAAGCTCTTTTGCTAACATCAAATTAAAATCAGGGTAATCCATAAGAATTGCCACTTTGGGGCGCCGCTTTTTTGCTTCTTCAACAAGAGAATTGAAAACCTTTTTAAGATCACTGTAGTGAGCAACAACCTCGGCAATACCCACAACAGCCATTTCTTCAGATTTTCCAAGACGTTCAAAGCCAAGGGACTCCATCTCTTTTGAGCCCACTCCAAATGCAGTATAACTCTGATTTTGACGATTCATCTCTTCGAGAATTCTCTGTGCGTAGAGAACGCTTGAGGCCTCTGCTGCTACCATCAAAATAAGATTATCGTTATTTAGAGCCAATACTTTTCTCCACTAAATCTAAATTTTCCATTGCCACTAAGCCATCAACTTCTGTCACCGCAGTCTGAGTGCCCTGCATAACTGCCTGAATAAAGGCATCTGTTTCTGACTGTAAAGCATCCGCTTTATTTACCACCCATTTTTCACTCTTCAAGGGCTCCGTCTGCAAATCCGGGCCTGCCGTGACTTTTTCAATCTCTAGAGTGGCGGTATTAGCAAAAAGAATGGAGTTCTTTTGCACTACACGGATTGATCTCTCTGCTGTGGGGCTTACACGTGAAACCTGAATCAGGGCTTTGCAGCCATTTTTAAGTTCTACAAAAGCAGTTGCTGCATCTAATTCCGAAGTCAGAAATTTTTGACCACTAGCCTGAACACTCTTGATTTCGCTATTTGTTAACCATGTTAAAAGATCCAAATCATGAATCATCAAATCATGTAGCACAGACACATCCGCACCGCGCGCCTTGAATGGACCAAAACGTTTAAGCTCAATAAAGCTAGTTTCATGCAGATGCTTTTTTAAATCGATGATCGCTGGATTGAATCTCTCAATGTGGCCTACTGCCACTTTTACATTTTTTTGTTTAGCAAGAGCCACAATACTACGAGCTTGCTCTAAGGTTGCAGTCATTGGTTTTTCAATGTTTACATGCACTCTTGCATTTATAAACATGCTCGCCAACTCATAGTGGCTTTGCGTGCTAGCTGCAATAGTGATGAGATCCACTTTGCCAATAAGCTCTTCTGGTTTTGCAAAAGCTTGCACACCTAAACTCTGAGCTACTTTTTCAGCTTGAGGAGCATAAAAATCACAAATCCCCACCAGCTCAACATTGGAGTTGTTTTTATATTTTTGTGCGTGAAAGGTTCCAAGATATCCAACTCCGACAACGGCACCTCTTAATTTAGTCTTCATCTGGCAACCCCTTTAAACTGCGATCCAGTGCAAGTCCACGCTTGGAGTTGCGAGCAAAGTCGATCAAATATTGCAAATAAGGATTCATTTCGCATTCGTGCTGAATGCGTGCAATGCCCTCTTCAACAGTGTCAGATCCTTTTGTTAAAATACGAATGGCCTTGTGAATGTTCATCACTTCTGTTCGAGATAAACCCTTACGAGCTAAACCAATTTTATTAGTTGCTCGGATCACAGCATAGTTTCCTTGTGCGCGAGAGAAAGGAAGAATGTCTTTGTTGACAACAGATGAGCCAGCAACGAATGCCATCTTACCAACTTTTGTAAACTGGTTAAATGCGCAAACACCACCAATTGTGACGCCATCTTCGATCACACAATGACCGCCTAAATGAGTGTCATTAGCCATAATAACATTATTGCCGATCTTGCAGTCATGCCCAACGTGAGTGTAAGCCATAAAATAGCAGTTATTGCCAATTTCAGTTTTACCATCACCTTTAGAAGTGGCTAAATTCATAGTCGAAAACTCTCTAAACACATTATTGTCGCCAATAATCAATTGAGTAGCTTCGCCTTTATAAGAAATATCTTGAGGAGCTCCGCCAATAACAGCGCCAGGACACACATGATTGTTCTCACCTAAAATAACCACACCATGGCGTGAGCCTATAGTAGCATGACCTTCAATAAAAGAGCCTTTGCCTATTTTTACTTTTCCTTGAATGAGGCAATAAGGACCAATTTCAACATCTTCGCCAATTTCACAGTCAGGAGAAATAACACTCGTTGGATGAATTTTCTGCATAATACCTTTTCCTGTTTTAAGCTTATGAGCTTTCATTCAGGATTATGCCCTAATTTGCCTTAAGAAAAAAGGAAATCACTACTAGACTTTTAGCACTGTGACCTTTTTGCTACCCCTTAAAAAGCAAAAAGCCAAGTGTGTCTATAAGGACACTCTTGGCTTTTAAAAATCGAACTCAACTCTTATCTAATTACTTCTTTTCAAACTCTTTAATTACGGCATCCGTAATATCAGCTGTCTTTGCAGCAAATAAAACCATCTGTGAATTCTCAAGAACCAAATCATATCCTTTTTCTTGAGCAACTTTTTCGATTGTTTTACGCATTTTCTCGAGGATCGGAGCAGTTAAGTCTCTTTCCTTTTTTTGAATTTCCATCTGGCTTTTTCCAACTACTTCACGGTACTTCAACATTTCGTCTTGGAATTCAGCTTGTTTCTTTTGGAAAGCTTCTTCAGAAAGCACTGCTTTTTTACGCTCTAAATCTTCTCCCATTTTTTTGAGATCAGCTTCTTTCTTTTCTAATTCCTTTTTCTTTTTATTAAACTCTGTTTCCAATTCAGTTTTAGCTTTTTTACCAGCCGCAGTTGCCTGTACAGCTTTTTGCATATCAACTAAAGCAATTTTATTCTGCGCTTGTGCAGCTCCAGCAAACAAAACCAATGTGGCTGCAAGAACGAATGACTTCAACATATTTCCCCCTTTAAAGGATTTCATTTTAGATTTAAGCATAATTAGAACGGGACTCCAATAGAAAATTCAAACACCGTGGGCTCGTGGTAATCTGGGTCGCGATTGAGCGGAAATCCCCACTCAAAGCGCAATGGACCAATTGGCGAGAACCAACGAATACCAAAACCAACGTCAGCAAAAAAGTCTGCAGCCTGGAGCTCATCTTCTGCTGCACCAATGTCATAAAAAGCTACGCCCATGATGCCTGCTTCCTTGATCAATGGGAACTGTAATTCTGTCTGATACATTGCCTTTTGAGTACCACCAAAGGAACGCATCGCACGCTTACGAGCCTCTGCATCGCCAAGATCAGCAACGAGCTCATTGTATATTTTGTTCGAGAATTTGCGCTTACCAATACGGTAAATACGATAACCCCTTAAGCTGTAAGGACCACCTAAAAGATACAACTCGGAGAATGGCACAGGACGACCAGACTCTAAGGAACCAATCTGTCCGTAAGTTAGAGAATTTCTCCAAACGACATCCCAAAAAAGATTCTTGAAATATCGCACATTCGCACTTGCTGTATAATATTTTAATTGCGAAAGACCTGAGTACTCATACCCGATTGAGGCCAAGATACCTTTGCTCGGCGACATTCTGTCATTTCGTGTATCATACTCTAAACTAGCACCGATAGTGCCCGTTTCACCTGAAGCCGTCTCTAGAGGGAACAACTCTTTATCTGTGATGGATACATTGTTGCTGTCAAAACGCTCTTTGAGCGTCGTCTTGTCATATTTAAACTGAAAAAAGCCACGGATGTTTTCACCAACTGGGTGACCAAATCGAACACCTCCACCCATATGCTCTTCATCGTAATCGATACGGCCCGTGTTCGACGATTGGTAGACGTCGTAACCTACAGACCACAATGTATCGCGGTAGTAAGGCTCAGTGAATGACAATCTAAAAAAGTTTCCGGTACCAGACAGATTGAGATTGGCTCCCAAATTTTGCCCTTTACCTAAAAAGTTGATCTGATTGACAGAGCCCTGCAAAGTAAATCCAGTGGAACTACCAAAGCCAGCTCCTAATTGAATCTGCCCTGTGCTTCGCTCTCTGACCACAATATCTACATTCATGATGTGATTGCGTTCAGGATCCACAGAGGTTTTAAAATTTACTTCTTCAAAGAAACCCAATCTCTGAACATTTTCTAAAGACTCACGACGACGAGTCTCGTTGTAAAGCTCTCCCTCGCGAATCTTCAATTCACGACGAACAACTTTGTCACGAGTTTTTGAGTTTCCAACAACATTGATCTTTCCAAAATAAACCATATCCCCTTTATCGAATTCAAAGAAGAGATTCACTTTGCGGTCACGATCATTGAACTCAGTGCGCGGGATCACATTGGCATAGGCATAACCCAAGTCACCATACTTGGCTGTTAAGTTTGAGATATCTTTTTGGAGCACATCGTAGGCAAAAACCTCATTGGTATCGATCTCAATAACTTCTTCAAGCTCACTGCGCGAGAAAAGTAAATCACCACCAAAGTCAACAGAACCTACATAGTACTGCTCTCCCTCTTCAATGCGAATCGTAATATAAATGCTCTTTTTATCTGGTGTCACATAAACTTGTGGTCGATCTACTTTAGCCTGGACATAACCTTTATTATAGTAAACAAAACGCAAGATCTGCACATCACGCTCAAACATTTCTTGCTTGTATTGGCCCGATCCAGAAATGCCGCTAAAAAAGCCACCCTCTTGAGTGAGCATCCGTGTTTTGAGTTCACGTGATGGGATGTGCTTATTGCCAATAAAAGTGATCTTTTGAACTTTTACTTTATCATTTTCGTCCACTTTAAAAATGATCTTTGCTGCTTCACCTGGTACGACTTCTTCTACTTGAATATCAACTTTAGCTAGGAAGAAACCTTTTTCTTCGTAAAGCTTTTGGACTTTTTCTTTAGCTTCATTGATTTTGGCCATATCCAAAATCTGATAAACCTTCAAACCAGAAGCTTCTGCAATATCATCTTCCTTAATCTCAGAGTTTCCTTCGTAGATGATCTCTGAAATTGAAGCTTTTTCTTTAACTTTATACACCAATTGCGTGCTGGCTCCGACTTTTCTCTTCTCCACTTCAACATTGAGAAAGAAACCAGTACGGAAAAGCTCCAAGATATCGTCACGGATAGACTTGGTGTTGATGCTGTCGCCTTTTTTTGTTTTTATTTTTTCAAGAATAGCATCGTTCTCAATCTTACGATTGCCCTCAATGACAATCTCATTGATGACTCCGCTTGCTGGAGCTGCTTCAGTAACTTCTTGGGCATTATTGGGGGGTGTGGCTTTGCGATTTTTTTTTGATTGTGCCGAGGTGTTCAGTGACAGAGTCAGAACAGCTAAAGCCAAACACACACGAATTAATTGAATCATCTAAAATTCCAATAGTTTAAAGTCGATATCTAGCAACAACTCAGCCTAGGATAAGACTATAGTCCTGTCAATTTTGTCACGACGCCCAAAGACCATCTTTCATGCGCAAAACACGAGGAAATCTAGCTGCAAACTGCAAATCATGGGTGACTACAACCAAAGTTAAACCTAATTTTTCTTTGAGATCAAAAAAGAGATCCTGAATGTTCAAACTATTCTGTGAATCCAAGTTACCAGTGGGCTCATCAGCAAATAGAATTTTGGGGCGTCTCACCAAAGCCCGCGCAATAGCCACACGTTGCATTTCCCCACCGCTGAGCTCCGCAGGAAAGTGAGATGCCCTATGCCCTACACCCAAAAGATCGAGAAGGTATCGCGCCTTTCTTTCTGCCTCACTAATAGGCAATTGAGCGATGCGACAAGGCAGCATAACATTCTCTAATGCCGTCAGTTCGCTGAGCAGGTGGTGAAACTGAAAAACAAAACCCATCTCTTGATTGCGAAAAAGGGCCAAATCCTCTTCAGATTTTTCAAAAAGTGACTGCCCAGAAAACAAAACTTCTCCCGAAGTTGGACGATCCAAAGTGCCGAGGATCTGCAACAGTGTGCTCTTCCCAGCTCCCGAACTCCCCAAAATGGCGACGGCTTCTCCTTCTTTTACTGTAAGACCAATACCTCGGAGGACCTCAACAGAAGAGACTCCTTGTTGATAGGTCTTAATCACATTCTTTGCTTCCAAAAGAATATTGACATTATCCATGACGAATCCCCTCTACAGGTTGCATGTGAGCACCTTTTCTTGCAGGCGCAAGAGAAGAAACAAAACAAATTCCAACGGTGGCAATAAATACTGCAATAAGATCAGCAAAACGAATATCAGGGGCGACACCGTCCACTTTGTAAACTGCTCCCGACATCAACTCAAAATATTTTTGAATAAGAATAAACAACTGGCATAGCAGCCACCCGATTAGAGTCCCCATTATAAAGCCAGCTGAGCCTAAAATTGCTCCCTGCACAGTGAACACCCACTGCAACCGACGCGGGCTCATACCTAAGGTTTTGAGGATAGCAATATCGGGGTAACGTTGCATCACATTGACTGACAACGTACTCGAGATATTGAATGCCGCCACAATCACAATCACTAAAACAACAAAAAAGATCACACGCTTTTCATAGATGACAGCATCGAACAGATTTTCATTGGACTCGCGCCAGTCTCTAACCCAATAAGGGGCCCCAAGTTTTTGCGATAGCCCAAAGGAGATTTCTCGCGCGGAATCAATGTCATTTACTTTTAATAGCAATCCCGTGTAGCGATTGCCAATTTCAGCCAAATTTTGTGTAGCTTCGAGATCAGTGATGATGACTCTCTCATTCCATTCATATTTCCCCAGATCCAAAGCACCTGCAAATTCAAATTCTCCTACTTTACGATCAAAGCGCGAGTCATCTAAAGAATGCCCAAGAGGAACCACAATCTTAAACTTTTCACCTAGCTGCAAATCCATTTTTTGCGCCAGCCTCTTACCAACGAGCGCTAAGGGAGCCCCTGAGTTCCCTATCCCGAGAGAAGCACTACCTCGTACGAGACGAGGCTCAAAATTGAGTACGCTTTGCACATGCTCCTGATCCACACCTTGTAAAAGCACACCAAATATTTGGCCCTTTTTTGCAGTTACCGCCTCGATAAAAACAAAACGCACTGCAGACTCAATAGCCCCATCTAGGGATTTCAATCTTTGTGTTAATTCAATCCAGTTGTCGTTGCTACGTGATCTTTTAATTACTTGAATATGCCCTGATATATCAGCAACGGAACTTTTAAGAGTGGTCTCAAAGCCAGAAAAAACTGCCATGGCAAAAACCAGGGTGCCCACGCCAACGCTTAAACCCAACAATGCCAACGGAGCAGATCCACCAAATAAACTACGTCTCGAAAGCAGTAGCTTGGCTGCAAGCCAAAAAACAACAGAATGATCTAGATACTTTCGTATCATGAGTCTGAGTTTTCTCATTGGCCCCCAGCGGGTTGCTGCAACTGACTCTTTAAGTATGCCATGATGAAATCTTCGATCTCACCCTCCATAACATCATCAACTTGATTGGTCTCAAAGTCAGAGCGATGATCTTTAACCATTTGATAAGGATGCATGACATAGGAACGAATTTGTGATCCCCATTCATTGGCTTTTTTGGTCGCATTCATTTCATCTTTAGCTTTATTTCTCTTTTCAATTTCACGTTCATAGAGCTGCGCTTTTAACATTTTCATGGCGCGCTCTCTATTCTGGATTTGCGAACGCTCAGTTTGACATTGCACCACAATACCCGAGGGTATGTGATACATTCTGACCGCAGAGTCTGTTCTATTGACGTGCTGCCCTCCGGCTCCACTGGCTCTAAAGGTTTCGACACGAATATCATCAGGCTTTACTTCGATATTGATATCATCATCAATCTCCGCCCAAGCAAAGACTGAAGCAAAAGAAGTGTGGCGACGAGCATTCGAATCAAACGGAGAGATGCGCACTAAACGATGCACACCTGACTCTGCCTTGAGATAGCCATAAGCATAAGGCCCTTGAATATTTAAGGTACATGACTTGATACCTGCACCATCGCCATCCGTGATATCGACAACCTCACATTTATAGCCTTTGCGATCCGCGTATCTCATGTACATGCGTAACAACATCGACGCCCAATCACAGGACTCTGTACCCCCAGCCCCAGCATTAATGGAAAGGTAGCAGCTGTTGGCATCAAGCTCACCATTGAGGACTCTCTGCAACTCTAAATCTTGAGCCAACTTCTCGATCAACTGCACTTCACTTAAGACTTCCTTGAAAGTTTCTTCATCTTGCGCTTCCACAGCCATTTCGAGAAGAACTTGCACATCATCAAGTTTGTTTTTGTAGTTGTTAAACTCACCCACAGCTTTTTCGAGCAGAGTTTTTTCTTTATTAATTTTTTGCATCTCCGCTGGCTTTTCCCAAATCGCGGGATTTTCTGCAGCCATAGACAGCTCAGCTAAACGCTTGGTTTTAAAATCGAGGTCAAAGATACCCCCGAAGTTCTTGTGTGAACTCCTTGAGCTTGTGAATACGAGATTTAACATCAGATACTTCTGCGACAATAGACATGGTCCTATGTCATTGCAGAGTCATTTTTTTGTCAACAAAAAGCACTGCCTCTACGGGGAGATTTTCTCAAAGATTTCATCCTGAATAGCGAACATCACCTTTTCTTGACGCTTGGACTTTTCGTGATCGTAACCCAATAAGTGCAAAATTCCATGAAGCACCATATAGGTTAGCTCTTGCTGGTAAGTAAGACCGTGCTCTCTTGCCTGCTCTTTAAGCACCTGTGGACACAACACCAGCTCCCCAAGCTCCTCAGGGCTCGATCCATCAAAGCTCAAAACATCCGTAGCATAGCTCTTCTGTCGATACCTAAAATTAAGCTCCCTAGCTGGTTCCAAATCTAAAAAAACCACTGTCAATTGCTGCTGAGCTTTAATTTTTATTTTACGACGAACAAGCTCACGATAGATTTCTTTCACCTTTGCCAATAAAAACTGTCGTGGAACTCGTGTTGCACTTTGATTGATGATTTCAACTTGGAGCATTAGATTTTGCTCCCGACGGGGACATCGCCCAAGCCTCCACCCGCAGACTTTGGATAATCAATGCGCTGATGATAGATACCCCAAAGAATGCGCACAAAGGCCGCTTCTACTCTCGAGAGATCCTTTAGAGTCAGGTTACATTCATCTAACTGCCCATCAGAGAATTTACGCTGAATGACATTTCGTACTATATTTTTTAGACGGACTGGCGTTGGTTCATCTAAAGAGCGAGCTGCCGCTTCTATACTATCAGCTAACATACACAGAGCTGCTTCACGAAACTGCGGTTTAGGCCCAGGATACATAAACTCTTCTTCAGGAATGTCAGCATCACCTTCTTCTTTTTGATCTTGAGCTTTGTTATAAAAATACGAGATCACAGTGGTCCCGTGATGCTGCAAAATGCCATCAATAATTGGCTTTCCGAGCTTATAAGACATGCCCAGCTCCACACCATCTTTAACATGAGCAATGAGAAGGGTCTTACTCATGAACGGAGAAATATGATCGTGAGGATTATTTCCAGGACGTTGATTCTCAATAAAATATTTCGAATGCTCCATTTTGCCAATATCGTGATAATAACTCATCACTTTTCCCAAAAGAGGATTGGCACCAATCTCTTCGGCTGCAGCTTCAACCATGCTACCCACCATCATCGAGTGATGGTAAGTGCCCGGAGCTCTCACTATCATTTCTTTAAGCAAAGGATGATTGAGATTGCTGAGCTCTAATAGTTTAACGTCTGTGGTATAATTGAAGAGTGACTCCAAGAGTGGGATAAACATCATCGCAACTAAAGAAGAAAAAATTCCGCCTAAAAATCCAGCTGGAATTGGCCACAAAATATCTTTCCAAACGACTTCTTGATCGAACTTAGAAAGATAAACAACAAACCCGATCATCACAGCATTTACAATCCCAGTTCGCACCCCTGCCCAGTAAATATCATTTCTGGTTTTACAGCCATACACTCCACGAGCAGCAGCTATTCCCCCAACAAATGTCACTAACATGAAGGCAAAATTAAAATCAACCATGATACCTAGGCTCATGGCCATAAACGCAGTAAATAACCATACCACTTCTCCATAAGTGATAAGCAAACCCACCATCATAGGGGCCGCTGCCACTGGAGCCGCATAGAGAAAAAATTGTGGCGGTAAGGTTTTACTCAATTTAGATACAAAAGCTGCATCGGTGATGAACAGCCATAGCTTAGTGAGAAAAACCACACTAAAAGCGATCAGCATCATCACGGATAAATCTTTAAAATCAATTTTGACTCGATTAACAGTGAAGCGACGAAGGTATGAAAAGAACACCAATACAGAAACTGAGAGCAAAAATGCCATTGAAATGGCCATGGCATCTTGGCGACGATCTGACTGAATCGACTCGATTTGTTTTAACACTGCCATCTGAAAAGGCTGAACCACAGCCCCTTGGGTAACGATTGGCTGATTTTTTTTGATGGCGATATTTACAGGTAAAACGGCCCCACGTGCAGATTCACGGCGAGAAGCCGTTTCTTGTTTGTTCAACGTCAAATTTGGCACAAGCAAAGTTTGCGCAAAAAATTCTGCGTTCTGCACATCACTACTCGAAAATCGCTCTAAACCTCGCCGATCTAAAAGCTTGAACTTTTCAGAATTCTGCAAATCAACGATACTGTCTTTACTAATTTTATATTCGCGCCCCAAGTTATCCTTATGAATGACTCTCACTAAAATTTCGTTTTGATTAGTTGGTATAAATCGATCTGGAGCGTCAGAAATCTTATTTTCGTACCATCTCTCTAAGTTTTTGAGAATGGCAGACTCGATCTTTTCATTAAACGACTTATCTACTAGCCACTGAAAGATATAGTCTGAAACACCAACACCTAACTCTTTTTCAAATTGCACTTTGTGCTGTAATGATTCTTTGATTTTCTGCTGCCGAGCTGTCCCCCGAGTCGGCAAATCCATTTCATCCACCAAGTGCCGCATCACACGGAATGAATGAATCAATCTCTGCTGAACTCGATCCGACATAAAACTGTCATAATCAAAAACAACTGGGATGGAGCCTTCTGCTTTTTGCCTCTTTTCTTCCGTGGTAACTTCATCCACCATTTCAAAACTTAATGGCGATACTACCTCATGGCTAGCAACCTGACCCACCGTAAACTCTTCAGAAATATTAATTTGGTAGAAGATCAAATAGGATAAAAAGACACAAAATAAAAAAATCATCGCAGCTCTACGCAAAAAGAACTTCGTCTCAAGAATTTGAAACCAGCGCCCGAGAAAGGTCTTTTCGATCCCAATAGAGTCAACCCAATCTAAAAATTTTAGACTTGGATCTTCGTAGTTCACCCGGTGATGAGGTGCCTCGATTTTTTTTCTCTCTTGTTTATCCGCTTCAAGCCGCGAATTCTCTGAGTGTTTTTTCATTTTTTATTCCAATATCTCCATCGGAAAAACTACTGGATCTCATAAGAAATTATGTTACTCTTTTGATGTTCTTAACCAATCGGAGTGAATAACTATGTCTTCATCCAGTGAGAGCTTAACTGAATTTCAAACCTTAGTCGAGATAGTTGCAAAACTTCGTAGCCCTCAAGGCTGCCCATGGGACAGAGAGCAAACACATCACTCATTGACTCAATATGCCATTGAAGAACTGTACGAGCTCATCGATGCCATCGAGTCAGAGAATGATCCGCTCCTATTGGAAGAGCTAGGTGATAACTTGTTCCAGGTGATTCTGCATGCGCAATTAGCCGTCGAACGCAAAGCCTTTACCCTAAAAGAAGTGATATCTCACCTCAATCAAAAGCTTGTTCGTAGACACCCTCACGTCTTTGCCAACCAACAAGTTTCCTCCACAGAAGAAGTTATTGCTAACTGGGAAAAGATTAAAAAACTCGAAAAAGCAGAGTCACAAAGTCATGCCCAGAATCCCCTCAATGTCCCCCTACATCTGCCAGCCCTACAGCGTGCCTATAAGATTGGCAAACGCACAGAAAAATTAAAATTTGATTGGGATGAAAGCTCGCAAGTTTACGAAAAATTTTTGGAAGAAGAAAGAGAACTTAAGGAAGCAATTGCCACAGATAACATCCAAGAGATCGAACACGAAATAGGAGATGTTCTTTTTACTTTAGCTCAACTAGCGAGGCATCTACAACTTGAGCCCGAAGCCATACTTCGCAATGCCAATCGACGTTTTGAGCAACGCTTTAATGAAATGCTCAAAACATGCAGCAATGAAAATAAAAATTTCGAAACACTGAGTGCTGAGGAAAAAAATCTGCTGTGGGAAAAAGCTAAAAGCACCTTGCAAAATACTTAGACAGTTTTAGATGACTTTTCTTATTGAAACAATTTGCGATTAGCGAAAGTTCACAAAAACTGTCTAGTTACTTTTCAACTGAAAAAATATTTTTTAATGCCTTTTTTTTAACTTCATAATGATTTCAAACTCTTAACTTGTCTCATATTGAAGCGTCGAACTTTCTTACCAAGCAAAATCGCAGACTTACAACCGTATTTCCATTTTTTAACTTTACTCTTCAAACTGTTTAAAACCAGACGATAAGGTCTAAGGTTCAAGTCACGGAGGGTGATTTTATGATGAATGCGAAAAATATCACGAACAAAAAGATTCTATCTTTGTTCTCGCTGGCAGCATTCACAATGATGGGAACTGCTTGTAACAAATCTGCTGATGGTTTCTCTCTGCTTGCAGATGAGACTATCTTCAAACAAGAAACTGTACTTGTACCTAAAAAGATTGATGTCTTATGGGTTGTCGATAATTCAGGATCGATGGAAACTTCTCAGAACAACTTGGCATCTAACTTTCAGTCCTTCATCTATCGCTTCAATCAAAAAAATTATGACTTTCATATGGGCGTTGTAACAACGGATGCTTGGGAAAAAAGATTTTACTCTAGCTCTACAAAAGCACGTCTTCGCGATGGTGTTGGAGCGACTCGCTCTGGAGTCTATGTGATGGACAAAAATACTCCTAATCTTTCTGATGTTTTCACGACAAACATCAAGCAAGGCATTAATGGCAACGGAGATGAGCGTGCTTTTGAATCCTTTAAAGAAGGACTCAATGAAACTTTCAACGCTCCTTTTCGTCGCCCTGAAGCGTTTTTAGCAGTTATCATTGTCAGTGATGAAGAAGACTTCTCTCGCCGAGTGCTACCATTTGACGAAAGCTACAGCAGCCCCGACTTGATCCCTGTTTCAAACTATGTTTCTTTTTTAGATCAGTTTACAAACCGCCAAGTTGGTGAGCCAGCAAACTACTCAGTAAGTACCATTAGTGTTTTAGACAGTGCTTGCCGCACACAATTATCCACAGATGGTTTCCAACGTAAAATTGGCACACGCCTGATGCAACTTGCTGACCTTACTGGCGGTGTAAAGGGAAGCCTCTGTTCAAACTTTGGTGAAACTCTTGATATTATTTCTGACTCCATCCTTCAACTTTCTAGTGCCTTCAAACTTTCACGGGAACCTGTGGTCGAAAGTATTGTGGTGCGAGTAGATGGTACGGTCATTCCGCAAGACCCAGTAAATGGTTGGACTTACGATCCAGCGACTATGTACATCACTTTCCATGGGTCATCGATCCCTGGAGCTAACTCAGACGTCAGAGTGGCTTTTGACCCTGTAAGAGCTGTGGAGTAATCATTATCATGGAAACAACTCAGTGGTTTATTTTAAGAGGTGAGATGAAATTTGGACCTTATGAATATAAGGTCCTCTTGCAGATGCTACAAAATGGTGAGCTGTTTGATTACAACTACGCGTGGGCTCCTCACCTTGAAAAATGGACTCTGATCGGAGAGCTTCCTGAGTTCTCTAAAGAACAATTACTTAAAATTATCCATGGTGAATCCCAACTCAAGACAGCTTTCAAGCAGCGTGAGTTTCCGCGAATTGCCTACTCCGTAGAAGTCCTCGCTCACAACAACCATCGTCTGTTCGATGGACACAGCCTCTCACTCAGCGCCAGTGGAGCTCTTTTGCTCTTAAACGACCCCCTCTTATTACCGGGGCATCGTGTGTTCTTACACTTCCAAGGACAGCATCCTTTTAATGCTGTCGCTGAAGTCGTAAGAAAAAATATTTCTAAAGTAAGATTAAACGTCAAATCGGGTTTGCACTATGCTGTGCGTTTCCTCCAAGTGCAACCTCAAGGCGTAAAACAAATACAAAACTGGATCGAGACTGCACAGAAGTCTCAGGAGGAAACAAATGATGGCATTTATTAAGTTCATGAACGATTCCGGATTCATTGGCTGGCTCATCCTTGGGGTGGGAGTTGCCTCTATCGCCCTCATCGTGGAGCGCGTGCGCACACTTTACTTTCATTATGGTGTCAAAACAGATGAGTTCATGACAAAAATTCAAAACCTTGTCTTAGCTAAAAAAATTGATGAAGCTCTCATTGTTTGCACTCAGCTTGAAAAAAAACCTATTGCTTCGGCATTTAAGACAATTCTTGAAAAAGCTGATCGTGATGACGAAACAATTTTTCAAGCTCATGACATCGCTCTTTCTGAAAATGCACCAAAGTACACTCGTCGTTTACACTATTTAAGTATGATGTCCAACGTGGCAACTTTGATGGGTCTCTTGGGTACCATCCACGGTCTGATTTTGTCATTCCAAGCGGTCGCACAAGCAGATCCTTCTCAAAAACAAGCCCTTCTTGCTAGTGGTATCTCTGTATCGATGTACACTACTGCGCTAGGTCTAGCTGTCGCCATTCCAGCCATGGTCGCTTACTCTTTCTTAATTTCTCGTCAAAATCATTTGCTCGAGGAAATGAATGAGAAGACATCTAAGCTTACCGAGCTTTTAACTTCGAATCACCTTCCACAGTTAACACGCGACAAGATTTTCCCTGATCAAGTTGCTACAACTGGACATTCAGCAACACCTCCAGGTGTTAACCAAAAGGTATCTTAATTAAGAGAGGGACGATATGAGACGCTTGCGAAAAGTTGAAAGTCAATCAAGCACCGAGTTTGAGTTAGACTTAGCACCACTACTAAGTGTGATGGTAAAGCTAGTACCTGTTCTGTTACTCTCAAGTGCCTTTGTGCAGTTGATGGTCATTGAAACGGAGTTACCGCAAGTCGTTCAACAAGCAATCCAAAAGCAAAAAAACGACAAAACCCTGCCTACAATTACTATTGAGGCAGGATCTGAAAAAGTCCAAATTTTCATTTCTAAAGACGGTGACTCGCAAACGATCACTGTCCCTGGTAAAGATGGCATTGACTACCCAGAGTTACACAAAGCTTTGGTCGAAGTAAAAAAGAAAGAGCCTCGTGTCTTTAAGATTGAATTCAATCCGAGCGAAGACTTGCCATATTCTGACGTTGTCAAAGTGATGGATGAGGCACGTCGCTCTCGAGATCCAAAAATTCGCTTTCCTGTAGAAGACACCGCTAAAGGAACCAAAACTGATACCGAATATATGTTTCCAGAGATTGTCTTTGGAAATACTTTGGAGGGGTAAATGAGACGCCGCTACAAAATTAAAACAAACCAGAATAGCTCATTCACCCTCAATATCACATCGATGACAGATATGTTTACGATGTTACTTGTATTCTTGTTGCAAACATATTCCACGGCAGAGGTACAACTTGTACCAGATGATGCTCTTCGCCTGCCGAGCTCTGCGGCAATGACTGATGTCACATCTGCCGTGAAAATCTCACTTTCTAAAACATCTCTAAAGTTTGAAGAAAAAGAATTGGCAACTCTTAGTGATGCCAAATTTTCTGCTCAAGATATTGATGCTAGCGATTCAAATTTTATTCGCCCTCTATTTGAAGAGCTCGATAAATTGGCAAAATCACCAGATGCACCACAATACGTAAAAGATGGAAAAGTTCTCTTACAAGCGGATAGAGAGCTACCCTACTCAATGTTAAGAAAAGTTATGTATACGGCTTCAATGGCTGGCTTTCCACAGCTGAAGCTTGTCACTATGGCTGGAGAATAGATATGAAAAAGTTTGGTCTTCTAATGTTGATCTTCCTCTTGAACTTTACAGCAGAAGCCAACACCAAAAAAAAAGATGCTAAAAGTCAACGCGGTCTCGTTCCAGAGTTAAAGCTCTCTAATAACGAAAGTGAAAATGACAAAAAAGCTTTGCTCAGTGAAGTCGTAATCACACGTGCCGAAAATAAAGCCATTGAGTCATTAAATGCTTTAATAAAGAAGAAGAAAGGCACTCCGGAAGAAGCAGATCTCTGGTATCGCTTAGCTGAACTCTACATGAAGCGTTCAAAGTCTGGCCGCTTTTTTGATTTGCACAAAAATACCAAGCTCATGCAGTACAGCCCATTTCCGGTTCCTAATGAATCTGGAGCGGCTTCTTTACGACAAGCAGCAAGCGTCTATTTTAAAATTGAAAAAGAATTTCCAAAGTTCGCGAATATGGATTCTGTTCTCTTCAATAATGCTTTTGCTCATCAACAACTTGGCTTAAGAGCCGTATCTGAATCTCTCTTTCGCAAACTGCAAAGTAATCACCCTAATTCACCGATGATTCCCGACGCTTTGGTGGCGCTTGGTGAACTTCTGTACGAACAACAAAAATTCGGCCCTGCTCTCACTGAATTTTTAAAGATCGAAAAATTTCCTAACTCTCGCGTCTACTCCTATGGAATGTATAAGGCCGCTTGGTCTTTCTATAACAATCGGCAAACGGAAGAAGGGGTGCAAAAACTCCTTGTGGTCATCAAGAACAATCCTCCTCTTCAAGCAGGCCAAGCTCCAAACAATAAACACCACTTGCGTCGCGAAGCACTTCGTGATTTAGCCATTTTTGTAAGTGAATCTTATCCAGCAACGGACCTCTACCGCTTTTTCTCAAAAGTTACAAATGGCGAAGAGCTTCAAGATTCTATGAAAGATGTAGCTCAAATTTATTTATCACATAGTCGTCACAAAGATTTGATTGTTCTCCTTGAAGACTATCTAGAAAACTTTGATGACACTCCCATGGTTCTAGAAGCTCATCTCTATTTGGTCGAAGCTCATGAAGCTCTGAAATCACGAGACAAGGTGATTGCCTACTTAGAAAAGGCTTCAAAGCTTTGCTCCTATACTTCTAGCTATGCTAAAAGTTTAAGCCAAGAAGATTATGACAGTGTTTGCATGGACAAGTTTCGCAAACAGAGCCTCGATATTGCAGGTCGTTGGTGGGAAATTTGGCTTAAGAACAAAAACCATGAGCAGTTTTCACAGCTGACCGAAAAAGCCTTCACTCTGATTTTAGCTAACGAAGACAGCAAAGCTCCCGACTTTAAAACTCGCTTTGCCCTTGCTGAACTCAACTTTCAGCGCCAACAGTATTCTGAAGCTGCTAAAAACTATCAGCTTGCCAGTGAACAATCCACGGATCAAGAAATCACTCACAACTCAATTTATGGAGCGCTCTTTTCTCTGCAAAAGGAGTTTGAAACTGGAAAACTCAAAGAAGGTGCTGCCACACTCAACAAAACAGCTCAGTTAGATTTAACCAAAAAATATCTCACTAAGTTCCCTGGTGGCCAGCATCAAGAAGAGGTACGTTTTCAACAGGCACTTCTAACTTACAAACTTGGTCAAATTGAAGAAGCTCAAAAACTTACTCTGGACATTTTGAAATCCTCACAAAAAAAGAAAGCCAACTTAGAAAATGCTCAAGATTTGTGGCTTGAGATCCTGAATGTCAAAAAGGATTATGTAACATTAAAGAAAGATGCCGAAAAATATTTGAAGGGTGCGACTCCAGAGAGAGTGTCGGAACTCCAAAAAATTTCGCAGCAAGCACATTTAGCATATATAGATACTTTAGCTGACAAAGGTCAAAAAGTCCTCGCAGCTGAGGAACTCAAAAAGTTTTCGCAAGAAAACAACAGTTCGCCTTTAGCTAAAGATGCTCAATGGAAGGCTTTGGCCATTTTCTACGCTGAAGGTGAAAAACTCGAGGGTGCAAGACTTGCTGAGGATTATGCTAAAAAGAACCCCACTGAGAAGAAAGCTATCGAGGGCTTAAAAGAAGCTGCTTATGTTTATGCCAATTATGGGCAAATCAAAAAAGCTGCGGATATTTTAATCGCTCTTTCAGAGAAAATTCCAGCTGAACAGAGAACGTATCTAAAGCAGGCAGCTGACTTCTATTTATTAGAAAAAGACTATTCTGCCGCTCGCGGTATTTACCAGCGTTTGTTGGATAAATCTGATCGCAAACAGCAAGCTGAAATCTATACAAAAATTTATGAACTCAGCAAAGCCAATGGAATCAATTCGGATATCAAGACAGTAGAAGAGCAAATTCTCTCACGAGGACTTGAACCTCTTTCTACAGAAATCATGATTTCTCGTGCAGAACAATTTTATCAGAATCGCAACTACAGAGCTGCATTTGATCTCTCTTTAAAAGCTAATGGTCGTGATGTTTCCGCATTAGTTCGAGCACCTGCCCGCCTCTTGCAGGCAAAAATTCTAGAAGACGAATTGATGCAGCAAAGTGTAAAAGCACGGTTGGACAGATTGGCTTTAGTGCTTTCTCTCAAAACTGAAAAACTAGATAAAGCTCACACGGCTTATTTGGGCGCAGCCAAAATGACAGACAATGAAGTTGTTAAAATCAAGGCTCTGGAAGGTATTGACCGCATCTACAGTCACTATATCGCCAGCTTAGAAAACTTGCCAATGCCTGCAGGCCTATCACTCAATGAGCAGGAAACCCTAAAAACAGAGCTCAAAACATTGCTTTCGCCAATCAAAGATCGCAAGCTCGAAAATGAAGCTCAACTCGCTGTCATTAAGAAAACTAAATCTTCAGAAGAAATCGTCTTTGCTAATCTTTTGATGAATGAAAGTGTGCGCCCACTTATTCACTATCCAAAACCAGACCAGTTTAGACCTCGTCTTGTTGAAGCCGTTCCCGCTCTCAAAGAGAAGACTACTGGAGACCTTAATAAGGCTTTGAACACGGAACAGATCCAAAAGCTTGCACCAGCCCAACGAGCCCTCTATTTTAGTTTCATTGCCGATTCTCAAAATAAGACAGAAAAGGCTCTTTGGTTAGTCGAAAGTCAATTGAAGGAAGATTCACTAAATGCCGAACTTTTGTACCAGCGAACTCGCCTTGTCTATAAGCTCGACAAAAAAATTGAAGAAGTTGCAGGAGATTTTGACAAACTCTTATACATGGAAATGAGTTCGCCAGAATTAAAAGCTTTTGCTGGAGTTCGTGCATTTATCAGAGGGGATTTAGATTCTGCCATTAAGAATTTCTCTTCATTGTCGATACAGGAAGTATATACTTATAGTGTCAGTAATTTAATGAGTGAAGCGTATGCCATGAAAGGTCAAGTAGACAAAGCATTCTCTCTCACTCTCGAGCAGAACAAAGGTAAGTCTGCTAACTTTGAGTCTCTCTTGCAAGAGGCTCACCTTTGGGAAACTTACCGTAAGAGTGGAATGAATGCTCTTGAGTCCTATAAAAAGGCTCTTAAGTTGGCTGATACAACTGAAGCTAAAGAATGGCTTCAGGCAAAAATTGAATATTTAAAAACGACAAATACAGTCAGTTCTACCGTTTCTCCTGCAGGCTCGTATTAAGGATGATAGGAGGACCCATGAAAACCGTCATCAGACTATTGATGGCTGTCTTCATGATCAGTGCAAGCCCAAGTTTTTCGCTTGCACAGAAAAAAAAGACAGTGCGCAAAGTTCAGGAAGTGAACTTTAATGAAATGAACCTCAAGGGTACTGTTCGCAACCCTGATGGGGCCTATCTCGTTCAAAAGAGAGGCATTAAATTTATGCCTCTATATGAAATTCAGAAGGACCTTGATGGCAAAATTCGCGAATCATCACTCTACTTGAGGTATTAAAATGTCGACACAACTTATTTTGCGACAAAAATCCCCCAATGGGCAGACACGAACGTGGAAATTGAGACCAGCACAAGAACGCTTGTCTTTTGGAGCTTCACGCCTCGCAGATCTGATTTCTGTTGATCCTCATACAGCAGGTATTGAGGGTGTATTTGCCTATCAAGGAAATCAATGGGTTTATATATCGATGAAAGAGACCTCTGCTCAGAGTGATCTCTCCCCTATTACACTTCTAAAAGGCGAAGGCAAAATAACAGTTGGCGCTCAAGAAATTAGTTTTACAACTATCGAGAGAGAAGAAAAACTATTACGTGATCTTGAAAATAACGAATATCAAACTGGACAAGATGACTATCGTCTTTTGGTTGCCAAAAAAGATGGCCGTATTATTGGCACACTAGTACTAAAACCAGATGAAACCGCGCCAAAAGGTTTTTACACAGAAGGTGTTCAAGTTATCGAAAAAAACGTTCGACTTGAAGACCTTAAAGATATTGCCCATCAAGACATGAAATTCTATTTACAGAATGCCAACAAAAAAGAAACAGGCGTCATTGCTGTCTTGACTGTGCTTTTTATGATGGCTGCACTATTTGGACCGCAAAAAGAACAACAACCATTAGTGGAAGTAATGCCAAAGGTTGCAACAAAGATTGTTCTTAAAAAAGATATCAAGCCTAAAAAGCAAGAAAAGAAAGTTGCAGCCCAACCAACCCCAACTCCCTCTCCAACCAAAAGTGCCAACAATGGAAGTCCCACAAAAACTACTGTTACCAACACTATTGTTGGCGGTCGCATCAGCCAACTTTTAGGTAAGGTGTCAGCACAAGCTGCAAAGTCAGCTAATGTGTTTGTAGCAACTGGTAAAAAAGCTGACGAAGGAGCTAGTGGCAGAGCACTGGCTGCAGTTGGCAATATTGATCGCGCAGGAACTGACTGGGGCGCTCAAGGTAAAAGTAATGCTACTGGTGTTGCTACAGCTGGACAAGCTGGTGGCAGAGGCATTGGCAGTAATCTCTCGCAGGGTAAAATTGGATCTGCTGGCGTAGGTCTAATCGAAGATGAGTCTGAAGTTATTGGCGGTCTTGATCCCGAAATCATCGCTCAATATATTCGTTCTCAGTTAGGGCAAATTCTTTACTGCTACGAGCGCCAACTCAGCGCACAGCCTGACCTCTACGGTAAAGTGGCAGTTAAATTTACAATTGGTCCAAATGGCGGCGTGGAAGCACGCGCTATTAATAATTCAACTTTAAAGAACTCAACTGTGGAAGGTTGTATCTTAAGCAAAATTGCGAACTGGAAGTTTCCAGCCCCGCAAGGGGGAACTAAAGTTCTCGTGACTTATCCCTTTATGTTTAAGAGCACAAACTAATAAGAAGGAGTCCAACTATGAATTCAGCTAAGCTCGCTATACTTACCCTACTCTTCAGTACGACAGCCTGGGCACAGTCTGGAGGGGATAAAATGGACATCCAAAACTTAGAGAAAAAGTACTGGGCGGCCAAAGATGATGATTTTGCAGTCGTGCAAAATCGTCGCTTTGAAAAAGCAAATCGTTTTTTTCTCAATGTCTCTACAGGGCCCCTTATTAATGACCCCTTTGCAACTGGGTATATTACTTCATTTCAAGGTGGTTATTTCTTAAACGAACGCTGGGGATTTGACGTTGCACTTTCCACAGGTGACCTAAAAAATAACAATACCGTAGATGAGTTTATCAACCAAAATGGTTTTGCTCCTAAATATGCAATCTTTCAAAGTAGCACCATTGCTTCAGTAAACTATGTTCCTTTATATGCTAAAATGAGCTTCTTAGATAAGTCGATAATATACTTTGATATGGGTGTTTCAGCGGGCTTAGGAACCTTAGATTATGAAATCCAAACCGCAGTCAAAAAAGAGAAGAAATCAACTTTTGTCTATAGTTTTGGTATTCACCAACAAATATTTTTTACCGAAAAGTTTGCAGTAAAACTAGAAGTACTTAATAAGTTCTCTGACCAGAAACAGAAAAAATTTAGTGACGGTTCTGATCAAGGAACAAAAAATATTAACGATACGACGATTACATTAGGATTAACTTACTGGCATTAAGCCACTTTTTGAAAAGAGGAAGTTATGATGAAGAGTAAATTCATCACACTTCTGTACGTTTTGCCGATTTTGACTACTCCCGTTTCTGCTTACTCCCAGACCACCTCTCAAACAGGTAAGTCTCCTGACCGCAGCTTAAAAATTAAAAGCAGCGGAGTTCCTACTTTTGATCTCGTCGAGAGAAAAAAAGGCAAGAACGGAAAAGTAGAACTGTCTAAAACTAAAAACATTCCTAAGCTGAATTTAGGACAAGAGCGCGTGGTTAAAGCAGAGAACTTCCCTGCTTTGCGCTTTCCCGCAAATAGTGACGTCCGTTTGACTCCACTCAAAAAAAATCCAGAACTACCTGTATACAAATGGCAGGCAAAACCACTCGAGCCGCAAAATGCTGGACCAAAAGATATTGTTAACTTAGATCAAATCAAAGCAGTTCCATCTGTGGGAGTTCTACCTGCAGAACCCGATATCAAGGTCAAAGAAGCTAAGCCAGATCTGGCTAACGTTGAGGATATCACACCTAATGATTTTAAATACCTACAAGCCTTGATCTTTTTGGATAAACACAAAAAGTTTGAACTCGCGATGGGACTCTTCTCAGAGTTGATGGAAACAAAAACTCACAAAGACTTAGCTTACTTCCAGTATGCTCGTACAGCATTTGGCCTCGGCATGATGAGTGAGTTCCGTCACTATATGCTACAAATGGTCCAAGAAACCAAGCGTATGGATAAAAAAGAAAGAGCCGTGAACATGCTAGTTGATAATATTCAACATCTGCAAATCACGGATATTGGCCTGATAGATCCTCTCGTTGAAAAATTCAATATCGATATCACTAAAAAACCAGCTTATTTAGTGCGTAAAGCTCAATTCTATCTCGACAAAGGTGACTTAACGAACGCAGAACAGGCCCTTCTTTTAGTTGACGAAAAAGCAGATGTGTATCCGCGCAGTCGTTTGCTTTCAGCATTTTTGTCTTACAGAAAAGGTAATATCAATGATGGTCTTGCAGCACTCGATGATGTCTTGGATAAGACATCACGTAAAGACGAAATGCGCTCTTTAGCGGCTTTAACTAAAGGTCGCTTTTTATTCCAGCAAAGTAAGTTTAAAGAGGCCTATGATTCTTACCTACAGGTCGACAAGAGTTCACCACACTGGTTGCCTGCAATGACAGAAGTTGCATGGACACAGATTATGGCTGAAGACTATGAGGGAGCAGCTGGAAACATGTTCTCTCTCCATACAGACTTCTTTAAAAATGCTTTTGCACCGGAAACATACATTGTGAGAACCGTTGGCTACTTAAATCTTTGCCAATACGGAGATAGCTTACAAGTTTTAAATGAAATGAAAAAACGTTACGGTCCTCTCAAGGGATTGTTAGATACTTATGCTAGCACTCATAAAAAGAATGATGCTTACTACGAGACAATTAAAACATGGGCAGCAAACCCATCGCAAAAATCAGTGGATGGTTTACCACGCGCTTTTATTGTGGAAGTAGCTCGTCATCCATCGTTCATTTCAACCCAGAAAGAAATTAATGCACTAGAAGACGAAGCCCAAAAGATTAGCAATATTAATATCAAGCTTGCGCAAATCGAAAAAGAACTTCGTATTGAGCAGCAAAAGATCTCTAGTAAAAAGTATTCTTCCGAAGCAGCCCGAGAAGAAGCCATGTCAGCAATTAAACTCCAGGCTGAAGTGGCTCAAAAGGCACGCAATTCTATTAAGAAAGTGCGCACAGATGCTTTTGCTCGTATCGACACAGAAAAAACAAAGCTCCGCAACTTTGCTTCGAGCTTCTTAAAAGAGCGTTTTGATATGCTCAACAAAGCCGTTGCAAAAGTGGTCGAACAAAATGATGTTCTTGCTTATGAAATTTACTCTGGGGCTGGCGAGCACATTCGCTATCAAATGGCTGGCGGCGAAGTGAGCGACAAAGAGCGTGCTCAGCTAAAGGCCCAGGACGATAAAGCTTTGAATTGGAAATTTAAAGGTGAAATTTGGGAAGATGAGATTGGTCATTACCGATCTTCGTTAAAGAATGTTTGTCCTTCTGACCAAGTGGCTGCAACCCAATAACAGGAGTTAGATTTGTTATGAAAGCATCTAAATTTTTACAGGTTATCACAGTTACGACGTTACTATGTTCGACAGCCTTTGCTCAGGAGACAGCAGACGAGGGACTTGAGAGACTTCAAAAGAATCTCGAGAACTCTAAGCACAATCTCTTACAGTATCAAAGTAATCTGACGACAGTTGAAAGCAATTTGCTCGAAGTCAGCAAAGCCGAGCAGCAGGTGAACAAACAAAAACAAGATGTTGCAGTACGAGTGAAGGAAAATCAAAACGGCCTCAAAAAAATTGAGAACCAAAAAAGAGAATTGGGAAAACTCATTCAGTCTGAAGAACAGAAGAAAATTGCTGATCAAAAGCAGCTCGAGGCATTACGTGCACACATCGTGGCTCTGGAAAAACAACTAGAGAAACGAGATGCCCATATTGCTGATTATAAATTGCAAGATCAGGCCTTAGAAACAGAGAGAAATATCTGGGTTCAAAGAGGGAATGAAATCAATCAGCAATCTCGTGAAGTTGCTGAAAGAGCAAAAAAAGTTCAAGCCGAGAAACTCGAATGGAACAAGAAACAAAAGGGCTACCAAGCTGAAGTCCAACGCTGGACAAAAGAAGTGGAAAAACAAGATAAGTTGAATAACACCTACCGAGGTCTAGCTTCGGGTAAGTAAAGTTGTTAAAAAGTAATAAAAACTAGACTTAACAGAATGTTATTTTAGCTCGATAATCAAAACAGCTTATCATAACCCAGCGATCTCTAGGTGAATCCTCAGCCCAAGGTCCCGCACTTAGAGGTCGCACTTTTTTTCATAAAAAGCATCACTCCAAAATATAAAATCACGCCAAATCCTATAACAATTGTGACTTCTAGTTTTGAATTTTGCGGACGCCACCATTGGGCAAATTCTAACCACAATGCCAGCACCACGCTCCCCCACCAAATGCTACTATTGATTTTAAAATCTGCTAGAGAGAGACTTGTCGAAAACTGTTGTAGTACCTGCCGTGCAGAGTACACAAGATAAATAGCCGCAATGAGAGTTGTCCAAAACATCAAAAGACCTACTGACAAATCTGCGTGCTTCTGTAAGATGAGACCTCCAACTAGATAAGCACCAAGACACCAGAAAGTTTCTGATTTTATTTTCTCTTCAGGAGAAGCCGATAAAATCACTGTGTTGATAACTTTGGCAAAAGAGAATAATAATAATAAAACACTATTCCACTTAAAAATCTCAGCAATGGACCGGAGCTCCTGCGAAGTTAAACTCCCCCAGTCGAAAAGCAATAGGGCCAAGGGCTTAGCAAAAAAGAATAACCCTACACTCGCCGGCACACTCCAGCGCGCACTCTCTTGGTAGTACTCATGCCAAATTTTTTTTAGCTGTAAAGTCTGTTGTGCTTGGCTCAAAGAAGGAATAGCTGCTAATCCCAAAGCACCACCAACAAGGGACATTGGGAATTCCAAAAGACGATCTGCCCAAAATAAATAAGACACCACACCAGTCCCTAGGGACATTGCCAGAAACGTTGCTGCAAGTCCTAGCCAGTGATGAAAACCAATACGCCCCAAAGCGTAGAGAACTTTTTTGCTTAACTCGCGAACAGAAGCTTGTGGTAAAACTTCAGGTACTGTAGCTGAGTTATGCAAGCTTCTCCACTCAGGATACAAAAAAAACAGCTGGAGCCCACCCGCAACAGACAAAGACCATCCCAGTTGCCAAACCCAGTTGTCGGCAAGAACAAACAAAGCCAGCACAATACTGGTGTTAAAGACTACGGGTATCAAAGCAGGTTTTTGAAATCTCTTTTCAGCAAAACTTAGCGCCAACAAAAAATGGATTGGCCACAAGCTCCAAAGATAAAAAGCCATGGCGACAAACAAATGCTCCCGTGGAGCCTCCAAAAATGACCCAGAAGCCCCTTCCTGCCTCCAAAACATAGAGATGATGACACCGGCAATGAGAGCCGCCCAAAACAAAGAAGAGGAGTAAAAAAAGTGTCGCAACTGACTTGATTTTTTGTTTTGAAATTCAGGGACTAGAACCCCAGCCACAGCTCCTTCCGAAAAAATACGTCGAAAAAAATGCGGCCCCCGAAAGGCCAAAGCCCAAGCATCTGTCAGCTCCCGAGAGAACAACGAGGCAATAGCTAAGTCCCTGATAAGCCCAAGGATTTTACTTAAAATACCAGCCGCAGCGAGACCCCTCGCCTTTTCCGTGATGCGGTAACTTGTAGTATTCTTTCGTGTATTTATGCTTGCCTCTTCAGACACCCTATGTTAATCCCTGTGGTTCGTTTTACTTTAGTTGGAGGATAAACCCTTGGCAAATCATAAGTCAGCAGCAAAAAGAGCTCGTCAAGCTGTTCGTAAAAATGCAGTAAATAACAAACGCAGAAGCGCAGTTAAGACAGCTGAAAAATCTTTGGCAAAAGCAATCACTGGAAAAACAACTTCTGAGTTGAATACTCTATTGAGCAAATTCACTTCTCAAATCATGAAAGTTGCAAAAAAAGGTTCTATCAGCAAACAAACTGCTGCACGTAAAGTTGCTCGTTTGTCTAAGCAAGTTCACAACATTCTCGGTAAGTAATTTAAGCTGCCGATTCTGATTGATCTACGGTCCGAGCCGAAACAAAGGCTCGGATTTGTCTTTTATTGGCAAAAGATAAATTCTCAAAAGAAACCCCATGAGTCATGACATGGCTTCTTTCGTTTTTGAGCAAAGATCTCACGATTGCACGCACGCAGACAAAATCTCCATGCGGAATCTGAAAGCTAATGATGATTTGTGAGCCCTCAGGGACGACCATATCCGTCGCAAAGGACATTCCCCCTTCACCTAGCTCCCCCGCATCTGCCACAAAGTACACTCCACGACTTAACACACCCACAGGACTTTTAAAAAGTCTGCGTGGAAATTTTCGTCTTGTGTTAGCGGGAGCACTCGTTAAGGTCATGTCTCTTTTTCGGCATTTTTATCAAGGCACATAAGTCTAGGAACTCATTGCAAGCAGAGTTAACTAACTGTGATAGGCCTGCGGAGCGCAAGATTTAAGAACCATATTCTCTAACCAAATATGACTCGAGAGAGGTGATGACTTGAGAGCACGATCTGTATCACTGAGCACGACTAAAGTTTGCTCTAACTTTTTGGTATCCCAAAGGCGCCCCTGCTCAACGTAGTTCTCTAAAAAATAAGGCGGAACCTGAGCGTAATGAGCAAGCTTCGCCCCGCTCAATCCTGCTTCAACCCCTTTATTGACAGAAAGTAAAATACGCAAGTGGCGAGCGACTAGAGAGACAATCCCCACTTCGCTCTGCCCTTGATCTAAAAGATGAACCAAATGCTCTAAGGCTTTTACGCGATCGTTTTCACCAATCGCTTTGGTAAAATCAAAAACGTTTTCTTCTCGAGAACGAGATACCGCTTGCGCCACGTCTTGAACTTCAATCTTTTTTCTGTCACCTACGTAGTCAGCAAGTTTTTTAAGCTCTGACTCAATTTCAGTGAGATGATTGCCCACAAGTTTGTGTAACAAATGAATCGCTTCATCAGAAATTTTTAAACTCAAGGTCTGCGCAATGTACTTTACCCATTGAGGCACCTGATTTTCGTAAGGCTTTTTAAACTCTACGCTATCGCCGACATCCATCAACAAACGAATACTTTTTTTACGCTTATCAATTTTACTAGCTGCAATGACAAACACGGTGCTGTCGACAGGTTGTTGAAAAGTGGGTTCTAGTTGTGCCCACTCCTTGTCAGAGAGCTCTTGAGCTTCTCGCAAAATAACCAGACGTCGATTGGCCATCATTGGTAAAGTTTCGACAGCATCACGCACCGATGAGACATCTGCATCAGCAGCATAAAACAAATCAAAATTAAAATCGACTGCGCCCTCCGTGAGGACAGCGTATTTGAAGCGCTCAACACACTGATTGATAAGAAAAGGCTCTTCTCCAAAAAGAAAATACAGAGGCTTAAAGTCCCCTTTTTCAAAATCTTTATAGAGTTTTTGAGCTTCGATGAGTGCCATTATAAAAGTGCCATATTCAGTTTATTTTTTTAAATGTTGTCGCAATCCCAAAACTAAAAATTTTCAGTGATACGATCATGGGCTTCTGCCATGAGATCTAGCGCCACGACCTCAATGTTTTGCCTGCGCGCAGAAAGGTTGTAAAGGGGATTAACAGAATTGACACCGGCTAGCGTAACCTGAGGAGCGATATAAGTTCTCTCACCATCAAAGTCTCCGCTCCACAACACTCTACCAGTTGCATTTTCGATAACTCGTAATTCAACTTTTAAGAGAATACGATACTCAGTTGCTAAGACAGCACCTTCAGAGAGAAAAGGCACTGAGGAGTCCCCCGAAGTCTTCTTGGCTCCCGGCAAGTACTCAAGAGATTTAATAGTGCCGGTGAGTAGAGTTTCAGCTTGAGCTTTACCTACCACATTGGCTACTTTCGAGCGATAGAACTCCTGTAACAAAGCATTGGTAAAAGCCATCTCAATGCCTGGCTCTGCTGTCTTGTTGGTAAAAACGGGAATCGCGATCTTCTTTGCTCCACCAGGAATAGTGCGCGTTGACGTGCCTAGTCTATAGGCACAGCCAGATAGAAGAAAAATAATAACAAAAAGTTGAATAAACTGTCTTGCTTGCACACTCCTAGTATCTGTATAAAATAAGCCCGTTATCAAGGAAGAATTATGCTTTCAGATTACAGTCTTTTAGCCCCCGGGCCCGTTAATCTTCACCCTGAGGTGCGTCGCATACTTTCTTTGCCTATGATTCACCACCGCACGCCTGAATTTGATCAGATTCTAAAAAGTGTGCTCACCGATTTGCCTTTTATTTTTCAAACCAAACAAAAAGTATATTTGCATACCTCCACAGGTAGTGGCGGAATGGAATCCCTGCTCATCAATGTTTTAAACTCTGGAGACAAGGTTTTAGCGATTGATTCTGGTAAATTTGGTGAACGTTGGGCTGAAATGGCTCAGGTTTATGGGGCGCGAGTAACTGTGCTAAAAGTCCCATGGGGTAAAGCCGTTGCTCCTTCCGAAGTTGAAGCTCACCTCAGTCAGCACCCTGATACCGCTTTAGTGCTTTGTCAGGCCTGCGAAACATCCACTGGCGTGGTTCACCCGATTGCAGAATTAGGTGATATTATACGAAAGTATCCCGAAACTTTATTTTTAGTCGATGGCATCACAGCTCTCGGAGCTCTTCCCCTGCCCATGGATGAATGGCACATCGATGGACTTGTTGCTGGCTCACAAAAAGCTTTTATGTTGCCCACGGGATTAAGTTTTATTTGTTTCTCAGAAAAAGCGTGGAAAAAAATCCCACAAGTAAAGACTCCTCGTTACTATTTTGACATTACGAGAGAAAAAAAAGCCAACGATAAGGGTGAGACTTTTTTCAGTTCAAATGTCTCACTTACTCGCGCTTTGGATTGGTTTTTACAAGATCTCAAAAACAAAGGTTTAGCCAAACACTTTGCAGAAATACATCGCCGCGCCGAAATGGTACGTCTCTTTTCGCAAAAATTAGGCTTTACTCTTTACGCCGAGGCCCCCAGCGATTCGGTCACTGCTTTGCGTGTGCCTGATCACTTGGATGGGCAGCAAATACGCCAACACCTAGAAGATCATTTTCATATTACTATTATGGGTGGACAAGATCAGGCTAAAGGAAAAATCATTCGTATTGGACACATGGGTTATATTCAAGATTCTGAACTCTTGCGCTTGATTCGGAGCCTGGGACTCACCTTACAGACAATGGACCCTGCTTTTTTAAGTCGTGAACAAGTCGAATCTGTCACTCACGATGCTCAGCTTTGGCTAGAAAGACATCCACTATGAACTTAAAAAAAGTACTCATTACGGATCGTTTTGCACAAGATACTTTTTTGTATTTACAGCAGCAGAGTTTTTTAGAAGTCGTACGAAGCGCTCATCCTTATCATTTACCAGAGGAACACCTCACTTCGGCCCATGCCCTTTTAATTCGCAGTCGCACTAAAATTGATGAGGCTCTTTTAAAAAAGGCACGCAATCTCCAAGTCATCATCACTGCCACGAGTGGATTTGACCATATTGATTTGGAGGCAACTCAAAAATGGGGCGTGACAGTGATGCACACTCCCCGCGCAAATATCGAAAGTGCTGCCCAATTAACTTGGTCTCTGGTTCTAGCTTGCGCTCACAACACTTTTAGCGGCCATAAAATGGTACGTGCTGGTGAATGGCATCGTGACCAAATCACAGGCATTGAATTGTCTGGGCGAACTTACGGTATTATTGGCCTCGGTCGCATTGGCTCTCGTGTTGCAGAAATTGCGCAAGTGTTTGGTATGAATGTGGCAGCTTACGATCCTTATCAAGAGGATGAAGTTTTTGAAAAACTCAGAATACCCCGCCTTAGTTACGAAGAGGTTCTAAAAACTGCGGATGTCTTATCTTTTCACGTACCGAAGACTGCAGAAACAGATTACATGCTCAATCGCTCGCAATTTGAATACATTCATCGCGGGATCATTCTCATAAATACGTCTCGCGGTTCAGTGATCAAAGAAGCTGATCTCGTAGAAGCACTAGAAAATAACTGGATTCGTGCAGCGGGATTAGATGTTTTTGAAAAAGAACCTCTCTCGCGGGACTCTAAACTCTTGCGCCATGGGAATGTCATTCTCACTCCCCATATTGGCGCCAATACTGAAGATGCTTTTTATAAAGCCTCTTCGTATGCTGCCCAAAAATTGATTTCATTTTTAATTGATGGTTCTACTTCTGACACTTTGCCACCGCGAGTGCCATGGTATGGAGCCACACCATTTAAGTCAGAGTAACAGAGGGGAATTATATGTCAGGAATTGTGGTTGTTGGCGCACAATGGGGCGATGAAGGAAAAGGCAAACTTGTCGATGTCTTTGCCGAAAAAGCAGACATGGTCGTACGTTACCAGGGCGGGGCCAATGCGGGACACACTTTGGTAGTGAATGGCAAAAAGACTGTATTGCATCTAGTACCCTCAGGAATTTTACGTTCTGAAACTTCTTGTGTGATTGGCTCAGGTGTGGTGCTCGATGTTTTTGGCATTCTCGAAGAAATCCGCACTTTAAAAGAAAGTGGCCTTCTTACAAATCCCAAGCAATTGATGATCTCTGATAGTGCCACAGTAATTCTTCCGTACCACAAAGCTATCGATGCAGCTCGTGAAGCCAGCTTAACAAGCGGAAAAATCGGCACCACAGGCAAAGGCATTGGCCCTGCTTACGAGGACCGCGCTTCTCGTCGGGCTATCGTTTTAGGTGATCTTTTTGATTTTTCAACTTTGGCACTAAAACTTGAACTTGCTCTAAAAGAAAAAAACCATCTGCTAAAGTCCATGTATGGTCACGAAGGTTATACCGTAGAGCAATTGATGACCGATCTAAAGCCCGCAGCGGAAGAACTTGCAGTGTACCGCCAAAAAGACACCGGCTCTGTTGTCCATAAAGCACTTAAGTCAGGGCGTAGAGTTCTTTTTGAAGGCGCTCAAGGGACGATGTTAGATATTCTTCATGGCACCTATCCGTTTGTAACTTCCTCATCCACAATTGCCGGTTCTGCATGTGTTGGCACTGGTTTTGGCCCCACACAAATTCAAAAAGTCATTGGCGTCTTTAAAGCTTACACCACACGTGTTGGTGGAGGCCCTTTTCCGACTGAACTTAATGATGAAGTTGGCGAACGTATTCAGCGTGAAGGTCACGAGTTTGGCTCAACGACAGGACGCTCACGTCGTTGAGGTTGGTTAGATTTAGTAGCTCTCAAATATGCAATCCGTGTGAACGGCATTACGAATTTAGCGATGATGAAACTTGATGTTTTAACAGGGCATGACCGCATTGGTGTGTGCACTGGTTACAAAATTAATGGCGAATTGCTTTCTGAGTTTCCTCTCTCTTTACATGATTTAGAGAATGTTGAGCCTGTGATTGAGTATTTACCTGGCTGGAAAGAAGATCTGACAAAAATTAAGTCACTCACAGAGCTGCCTCGCAACGCTACTAATTACATTGATTACTTGGGCTCTCAATTAGGTACTCCAATAGATGTAATTTCTGTGGGCCCCGGCCGCGAGCAGACTTTATGGGTAAAACCTTTGTTTAATAATTAAGCATACTTGCGCATCTTGCTCTGCTTTTGAGCAAGATGCCCGAATTATCAGGCAAACCTCACTTTTTTGCCTTTAAAAAGTTTAATTTTCTGCAAAAAAATATTTGACTAAGATGGCCTTTTAGTAGAATTTAGCTTCTCCGAAACGATGTGATTCGCTAGCTCAGCCGGTAGAGCACTTCACTTTTAATGAAGGGGTCCATGGTTCGAATCCATGGCGAATCACCATTTTTTTTGCCCGTACGTTCCCATCGTCTAGTGGCCTAGGACACCTCCCTTTCACGGAGGATACAGGGGTTCAAATCCCCTTGGGAACGCCAATTTACGGCTCTTCTCACTTGGCTCTTCTCACTTAATCGTATATCACACAGCGCAAGTCAGTAAAAACAAGCATATAGAGTTTTCGCGCGATAATTTTCAAAGTTTTTATAGCCTCTAGCCCTTCTCTGGAGGGCCTTTGCTGCTCCGTTGGTAGCTTCGGTAAATCCATTTGTCCATCTGTTTTCAAAGTAATTGAGGATTTCAGTTTTCCATTTCTCTAGGGTTGCTCCGAGTCTTCTAATGGGTATTTGTTCTGACAGATTTGCTATTGCAATGAGCCGCTCTAGGTTTACCTTGGCTTTGCCATGCCCACGGCATCGGTAGAGTTCTCTTAAGCGTTCTTTAAAGCGATATAGCTCATTTAATTCAGGGTACTGATGAAGGTATCGATCTAAATCAGAGCGAACAAAATAGTCTAAATCTTCTCTATTTTTAAGGAGAAGTCTTCTTCTCTTTAGGTCTTGCCTGTGTCCGTGGATTTCTTTTCGAACTTTTAGAAGCCAAGGAGTTATCAGCCTTAAGGCATGGAACTTATCGACAACGATCTTTGCATTTGGAAAAAGTTTTT